>NZ_VPAN01000062.1:0-10124 GCF_013419225.1 Acinetobacter sp. YH12097
AATTAATTTGATGGCTTCAGCTTTAAATTCTGTGGTGTAAGTCTTGTGTTTCTTGCTCATGGTAAACTCCTGATGAGTGTGTTTAGTTTACCAAGTTAAAACCTCCTGTTTTTTCAGCACACATCACATATTTGGTGCCATCTGCCGCAGCAGTCTTACCTTCACCCCAGATTTTAGGTAATTTAAACTGGTGATAGTGGTTAATAATGTCTTCCATAGCAGAGTTTAGTTTATCTACATTACAGTGCCTACGGTTCACAAAGGACAGCATATGTGGGGTAACTTTTCCTCTTAAATGTCGGGAAGCCTGTGCTGGTCCAAGATTACAGCCATAAGTAAAGGCTGTCAGGATATATCGTTCAGTAGGATTATCTATTTTAGGGTCAGAGCCAGATAGTGGTCCAAAATGCCGAGCCCAGTTTGTCCAGTGAGCAACATCACACAGTACATCAATAATATTCCGTTCAGGCAATCGCTGTAAAAGTGTAGTTTCCAATTCCCTAGCAGAAGCGGTTGGCTCTTTGGACATATGGCGTTTTAAAACAGGAATACCATTTTCACCAATAGTCACATGACCATTACTTGGATAATTCTTATCAATCGTTTCGGCAACAGTGGTGAGCCAGCCTTTTAAATAAGTCGTAAAATCTTGGGCATTATTAGGGAAATTTAATTGTTCACAGTAATTGGAAACTAGAAGTTCACATTCTTGCCATGGTAATAATTGTTCTCGATAATCGGCATAGATTTCCGAACCATAAATTGAAATATCACCAGATTTAATCTCTGCTGCAAGTGATGAAAATACACAGACTTCAAAATGCTGCCTACTGATTTTACCACCCTGAATGATGGTCTTTTTCCAGCGTTCATTGGTAAAGGAAAAATCAATCTTTTCCTCAATATAGGAGATTTTTCGATTCTCATATTCAAGCAATAAATTGATTGCCTGCATTAACGATTGGTCTTGGCTGGTTGAGGTTAAATCAAGCAAATGCACCATACGAAAGAGGGTAGCACGATGGCTACGATAAAAACGCCATAATAATGGATAGTAATTATCTCCACTATATGCCGTGATTGCGGCACAATCATCTTGAATGGCTTCAAGTCCACCATTTTCGATTAAAAGTTGGCGAACGGCACGACCAGCATCGGCATCTTCTGGGTGAGTATCCAGTGTATCAATAACATTGGAAAGGGTTGCCACTAAAAATTCAGTTTTCTGCCGATGACGAATCCTTAATTGTTCCAGTCCATCTTTACCTCGCTGATGAATATGGTTCATTCTTTTAATGAACATATTGGCTAAGTCATCACGAGCTTTGATTCGAGTTCGATAAATTAGGCTTAGTAAAAGTACATGTCGTTTGGCAGAATTAAAATCTTTTAGTTCAGCAACATCAAGAATACGAGCTTCCGCTGCAAAATGTTTAATTTTGGTATGAGGAATTCCATCTAAATGATGGTCTGCACCTACCGTATTGGATAGTCTTACAATATGGTCTAGTAATCGCTGTAAATGCTCCAGTGATGACCGTTTAGGTAACTGTTTAAGGGTATGTAAAAGGCTTTTTTGCTTATGGTCAGTCACATCCAATAATTCATCTAACTGTATTTTTTCAGAATCAGTCAGCTTTGTATTCACCATATCAAAAAATGATTGGTTTACAGTATGACGAATTTTTCCAGCAAAACGGTCTAGGGTACTAAAAGCAGGTAATTCAATTCTTTGGCGTACTAGCTCTTCGATTGCCACATTAATAATATCAGCAGGGTTATCCATAACCTGTGCTGCTGTAGTCATAGATGTTTCTATAATTTTTGTGCCTTTTCTATTGTATTCAGATACATCAAGATAAGCTCTTATATTCTGATGTTGGCGATAAAGCGTACGGTCTTCATAATCCAAATTATGGCTCATTTGGAAATCAAGTGATTCAGCAATATGCTGGACAATTGGACGAGGAATATCCTGAAAAGTAGGGAAGTAACCTAATCGCTGAAATGATTTAAGCAAAAGAGTTGCCCCAAATCTTAATTCAGATTTACGAGCCAATTTAGAGATAAAAGTGAGCTCCGCCTGATTAGGTGTATAGACCTGTTCCAGCTCTTTTTTGGAAATGTGTTTTTTAAAACGAGGATAAGCTGTTCTTTCAATAGATGTCATTATCCATATCTCTATAAATAATTATAAATATTCAAGTAATTTTTAGATAATCATTTTGTTATGTTTTCCCACCATTTATCTATTGATGGGAAAACATACGGAGGATATTTTACTTATCCTTAATATAAATCGTTGGGATAACAGACATACCAACACGTAAGTTTTTTGCTTCGGGTTGATTGGGTATAATGTGAATACGCACAGGTAAACGCTGAACAATTTTAGTGAAATTTCCTGTGGCATTATGTGGAGCAACAGCAGAATAACTTACTCCACTAGCTGGTCCAACACTTTCTACAGTGCCTTTTAATATCGTATTTGGTAAAGCATCCACTTTAAAATCTACAGATTGCCCTGTCTTAATGTGAGCAAGTTGTGTTTCACGAAAATTTGCAGTGATGTAAAGTTTATCAAGAGGCACAATAACAAGTAATGGTTTTCCTGTATTGACAAAAGTACCTGCACGTACTGACTTTTGCCCAATCATGCCAGTAATTGGAGCTGTAATCTGGGTATAAGACAATTTCAATTCAGCAGCAGCTTGAGCTGCCTTGGCTTGAGAGAGGGCCGCTTTAGCACTTTCAAGTTCCGTCTTTAAAATATCCACTTGTTGCTTAGTGGCATCAAGTCCAGCCAGATTTTTGTCACGATTGGCGAGGCGGATACTTAACTGTGCTTCTGCTTGTTGCATTGCTTGTACTGTACCAGAACCATCCGCAGCTAGATTACGATACCGTGTCTGATTTTCTTTAGCTAATTTTAATTCCGCATTATCAACATCAATGGCTGCTTGTGCCTGACGGATGGTTGTTTGTTGTTGTGCAAGTCGAGCTTTAATACTTGCAATATGTGCATTAGCATTTTCAACCTGTGCTTTGGCAGCATCAACCGCTACAATAAAGTCCTCATCATTTATCGTTGCCAATAGATCACCAGCTTTGACTTGTTGATTTTCTTCAACCAAGACCCGATGAATTGTTCCAGAGATTTGAGGTGTAACAAAAGTAAAATCTGCTTGTACATAAGCATCTTCTGTTGACTGACTGGTTGCACTTGATTCAGGTGTATTGATATAAATGACACAGCCGATTGCAACAATAAGTAATACAACAATGCTGATGATCTTGGTTTTTTTAGGTAATGACATGATACTCATCCTATTTAGAAACTGGGAGTGGTGCTGTTTGGTGAAGATCTGGTGCAGGGATATAGGTCAATCGCAATACAAATGGGATAAGCAACAAAGCGAGAATACCAAGTACCAGATAAGTATCAGCAACGGATAAAACGAGAGATTGTTGAGCAATAACTGCCATAAGCTGTAAAGGTTCTGATGGTTCTGGGAGCATGTCACTGGTTAATGCAGCATGATCCAGTAACATTTCTTTATGAAAGTCTCCCCTTAAAACCATAAATTGCCCAACTACAGCTCCACCAAGAAGTGATCCAAAAGCACGTAATGTATTAATTGTTCCAGAAACATAAGGTCCTTCAATTGGTTGTACAACGCTTGTACATAGAAATAGCATTGAAACAATTGCCATTGGTTGACCAAAAGCTTGCAAGCATTGAATAAGGATAAATTGATCACTATTCCATTCAGATGTTAGCTGCGTTCCTAAAAAGCAGGACAAAGCAATAAGCAGTAAGCCACCAGCAAAAATCCAGCGAGCATCAACCCATTTTTTGTATAAGAAAATGGCAACTACTGAACCTAATATAAGCTGTGGCAAGGCAATCATCAGTCCGATAGATGCCATTTGTTGAGAACGATAATCCTGTATTACCCCAAGATAACGCATTGGTAATAATGCTCCAGAGGTCAAGATAATCAATAAGAATACGAATAAGGTAAAACCCAATCCTAAATTACGACGATTCAAAATTTGTAATTTAATAAAAGGGGATGGATGGTACCATTCGGTGAGTAGGTAAACGGCCAATAGCGTTAAACCTGCTATCAGCGATACCACTATCAGTGGTGAGTTAAACCAATCCAAACGAATACCTTGATCAAGGGCAACAGCAATTAGACCTAGTGCAGGTACACCTAAAGCCATACCAAACCAATTTGCTTGTGGAAAACGTTCAATTTGAATTTTATCTTTAGGTAAACCCCATGCAATCAATCCACCAGAAATTAAGGCCAGTGGTATGATTTGCCAATATGCCCAACGCCAATCTACAATGCCATCAGTCCAGTAACCTGTGAGCCAAATAGATAAATTAGGTGTAAAGGTTGCTGTTAGTGCATATAGTGCCAACCCATGTAAACGAATATGTGGAGGTAGAAATTTAAGAGCTGCCATCATCAATAATGGAATCATTGTTCCACTGGCAATCCCTTGTACAAAGCGTAAAACCAGTAATAAATCCAAATGGTGTATAAAGGGAAGGATAAGAGCCAATAATGCACATAAACTAATCATCCATAGTTCAAAACGACGCATGGATAAAGTAATCGCAAACCAGGCAGCAAAAGGCATAGCAATTAACTCACCAGCACTGTATACCGTGGTAAGCCAAGAAGCATCATCCAGACTATAGCCCAATGCCCCCCTAATATCTGCTAAAGCTAAAGCACCAACACGATTATTTAACCCTGCCATCATGGCAGCAATGAGAATACCCAGTAATCCTGCAAGAGCACGTTTGGGTGGTCGTGTTCCTGTTGTAGGTGGAGAAGGTGGTACACTACTCATGGATTAACCCTCGATAGAGGTATTACCGAAGCAGTATTAAAGGATGTAACATCCCACCCACCACCCAATGATTTATAAAGATTAACAATACTCACTGCTACATTGGTAGAACTGGTATTTAACTGACTTTGTGCCGTCAATAAGTTACGTTGAGCAGTTAATACGGTCATATAATCCGCTATGCCTTGCTGATAACTTCTTTCAGCAGCTTGAAATGCTTGTTTATTTTGTTCATAAGAAACAACTAATTCGGCATGATGACTCTGTTGAGTATTCCAGGCATTGAGAGCATTATCTACTTCATGCCAAGCACGTAACACAGTTTGACGATATGCGAGAGCAGCTTCTTTTTGACGAGATTCATTTAATGCCAACCGTTGGGTTAATTTTCCACCCTGAAAAATAGGTAAATAGACAGTTGGTCCAACGGAAAATAATCGAGAATCCCAACTGTCCAGATCATTAATTTCAAAAGCCTCGACACCAACTCTTCCCCTTAGACCAATACGTGGGTAAAAATCGGCTTTGGCAACACCAATCGCTGCTGTTGCTGCATGAAGTTTAGCTTCAGCACGTTGTATATCTGGGCGTTGATGTGCAAATTCAGATGGGATTCCAATAGGAATATGCTGAGGTAATACAGGTAATGTTAAAGTCTGGCTTAATTGTTCATCTAATACTCTTGGCTTTTCACCTATCAATAATGCCAGAGCATTCATAAGTTGATTACGTTGCTGTATTAATTCAGGCAGCATAGCTTTTACAGTAGCCTGTTGAGCCAGAGCAGAGGCAGTTTCAAAACGTGTTGCAACGCCATTACGCATACGACTTTCAGTGATTTTGATTAGGCGATTAGCAATTTCTAAATTTTGTTGAGCAATACTAAGTTGTGCCTGTGTACCTCGTAATTGCAGATAAGTTCTAGCAAGTTCCGCAGATAGGGCAATTTGGACTGCTTCACGATCATAAATTGTTGCCTCAAAAGATGCTGTTGCACCCTCACGCATACGTTGAGCACGTCCCCATAAATCAAGCTCCCAACTAGCATCAAAGCCTAATTGCCAAAAATCACTTGCTTTGGTTGGAGCTCCTAGTGCTGCAAACTTGCCATTCTGACTTAGGGCTTCACGGGAATAACTTGCTGAACCACCTATATTGGGTAATAACTGGGAGGAGGTTATCCCTAATTGTGCTCGGCTTTGCTCAATGCGTTCTACTGCCATTTGCAAATCAAGATTATTCAATTTTGCACGAGATTGTAGTTCAATCAGAAGTTTATCATTAAATATTTTCCACCATTCAGATGGAATTTTATCTGTAGATGATAGTTGATTATTGTAAATATCATCTGTATGGGGAGGTGGTTGTAACTGAGTGATTTCATGATGTGGCCGTACAAAATCAGGACCGACTGTACACCCACAGATTGAAATCATACAAAATGCTGTTCCAGCGTTTTGTAGCAATGACTGTAACTTCATATAAATCATTTATCCTGCATATTGTACCGAACCGCTCGGTTTTTATTTAAGAATATAAAGAACCAGATTTTTGATAAATTCAAATATATATTGATAAAGTTATCTAAGTACTGGTATGGTTGAAGTGTACCGATCGGTTTGATAGTATGTCAATACTTTACTGACTCAACTTAATATTCAGGATATTTCTGATGCCACAAATGAATCATGAACTCACAGGCAAAGCACTCCAGATTTTACAGGCAGCACGACGTGTTTTTCTAACACATGGTTTTTCCGCAGCAACCACAGACATGATTCAACAAGAAGCAGGGGTTTCCAAGTCAACTGTATATGCACATTTTCCAAATAAAGAAGCTCTTTTTACCGCAGTAATCGAAGCTGAATGTACAGCATTCACAGATACAGTACGTGATATTAAATTTAAACATGGCAAGTTACGAGAAACACTTACCATTTTAGCTCGTACTTATCTAGATATTGTACTTTCTCCAGCAGGACTCGCTGTTTTTCGAGTGGTGATTGCTGAAGGAGTGCGTTTCCCAAATCTTGCACGAGCATTTTATTTAGCAGGTCCACAAGTCATGATTACCATGATTACTGAGCAACTTGCCAGTGCAGTCGCATCGGGAGAAGTCGATTTAAATGAACTGGGTTGTGAGACTGCGGCAAGTCTATTTATCAACTTAGTTAGAAGTGAACCACAGTTTCAATGTCTTACTCATCCAAATGCTGCTCCATCTGCAATACAGGTTGATCAGTGGGTAAATATTGCTGTCACAACATTTATGCGTGCTTATGGCTGCGATCAACCTAAATGATCTCCTATTTTTTAAAGTATCTAAATCTTCTCCATAACAATTGGGAGGTCTTATGAACTTAGGACTAACAGCGTTGGAGCTGGCAAGAATACAGTTTGCCTTTACCGTGTCTTTCCATATTATTTTTCCAGCAATTTCCATTGGATTAGCAAGTTTTTTAGCCGTTCTAGAATGGCGATGGTTGCGTACAAATAATCCTGTCTATCAAGATTTATTTAAGTTCTGGATTAAGGTTTTTGCCTTGTCCTTTGGGATGGGCGTGGTCTCTGGCGTAGTGATGAGCTACCAGTTTGGGACAAACTGGAGTGAGTTTTCTCAATTTGCAGGCAGTATTACAGGTCCATTACTCGCTTATGAAGTGTTAAGTGCATTTTTCTTGGAGGCAGGTTTTCTCGGCATTATGTTATTTGGCTGGGGGAGAGTTAGTCCACGAATGCACTTTTTCGCTACCTTAATGGTGGCCATTGGTACATGTATTTCCATGTTCTGGATTCTATCTTCCAATAGCTGGATGCAGACCCCACAAGGTTTTAGCATTGAAAACGGCATTATTGTGCCGCAAGATTGGTGGGCGATTGTCTTTAATCCATCTTTCCATTATCGCTTGGTACATATGGGAATTGCTGCATTTATGGTTGCCGCTTTATTGGTCGCAGGTACAGCAGCATGGCATTTACTCAAAGGTCGTCGAGATGAATTGGTAAAAAAATCCTTTTCAATGGCATTGTGGCTGATTCTGATTTTAGCCCCTTTACAAGTGTTTATCGGAGATGCACACGGTTTAAATACCTTAAAACATCAACCTGCAAAAGTTGCTGCGATGGAAGGACATTGGGAAACCAATCATGATGAGGGTATGCCATTGTATCTATTCGGGATTCCAGATATGCAGGAAGAACGTACTAAATACGCTGTGGCAATTCCAAATTTAGGTAGTCTGATTCTGACCCATTCAATGGATGGCACAGTGACAGGCTTAAAAGATTTTGCCCCTGAAGACCGTCCTAACTCAACTGTTGTGTTCTGGAGTTTCCGTATCATGGTCGGACTTGGCACATTGATGCTTTTACTGGCTTTGGTCAGTGTCTGGTTAAGAAAAACAGGCAAACTCTATGAAAGTAAATGGTTTCATCGTTTTGCACTCATCATGGGACCATCGGGCTTTATCGCATTGTTGGCAGGGTGGTTTACCACGGAAGTGGGACGGCAACCATGGATTGTCTATGGAATTATGAGGACAAAAGATGCGTTGTCACCCGTATCGGTTGAACAAGTGGGTCTCACCTTAATTATCTTTGTGGTGGTGTACTGCATTGTGTTTGGTGTCGGTATTTATTACATGCTGAAAATCATGCACAAAGGTCCAGAGTTTATCCATAGTCAAACTGATGAAATCGGTGGTGTTGGACATTTTAAAACCCCAATGCGTCCATTAAGTGCAATCAATGAACCACTTGATGAACAAGATAAAGGAGCATCATCATGATTGATTTATCTTTGATTTGGGTCGCAATTATTGGTTTGGGTGTTCTCATCTATGTGGTACTGGATGGTTTTGATTTAGGCATAGGGATTCTTTTTCCCTTTGTCAAAGACCAACAGGAACGAGATGTGATGATGAATACCGTTGCCCCTGTCTGGGATGGTAATGAAACATGGATGGTATTGGGCGGAGCAGGATTATTTGCTGCTTTTCCTCTGGTGTATTCAGCCGTACTTTCTGCACTTTATTTACCGATTACCTTGATGGTGATTGCATTGATATTTCGAGGCGTCGCATTTGAATTTCGTTTTAAAGCAAATCGTACCCGATATTTATGGGATCAGGCATTTATTTGGGGTTCAATCCTATCCAGCTTTTTACAAGGCGTGATTTTGGGGGCTTATATTCAGGGTATCGAGATTGTAGATCATCGTTATGCAGGTGGTGGATTGGATTGGCTAACGCCATTTTCACTTTTTACAGGTGTAGGTGTTGTCGTTGTTTATGCAGCCTTGGGTTGTGCATGGTTAATTCTTAAAACTGAATCCAGATTGCAGCAGCATTTATATCAGTTGATGCCTAAACTGGTGATGACTTTATTGGTTATTTTTGCAGGAGTCAGCATCTATACACCATTGGCACATCCTGTGATTGCAGAACGCTGGTTTAGTTTGCCACAACTCTTTTACCTTAGCCCTGTACCCATCCTCGTATTACTTTTTAGTGTATTGGTCATCCGTGCCTGTAAAAAACAGCAAGAATTTTCACCATTTATGTATATGTTGGCATTAGTATTCCTTGCCTACACAGGTTTTTTGATTAGTTTATTCCCTTATATTATTCCACCATCTATCACCATCTGGGATGCGGCTGCACCACATCAAAGTCAGTTGTTTGCCTTGATTGGGGCATTAATCTTGATTCCCATCATTATTGGTTATACCGCCATGTCTTATTGGGTATTTAAAGATAAAGTCAAAGTAGGTGATGGCTATCATTAAAGGAGTTCATCAATGAAACTTTCACAAACACAATGGTTTATTGTCCTGTGGCTTGGTGGGTTTCTAAGTTTACTCATCGTTGCTGGGCTCTTTAGATTACTCATTAAACTGGCATACTAATAGATATCAAATAGCCTGAACATACGATGCTCTGGCTATTGTTAATATTAGAGGTCAAGAACTATGTTATAGTATAAAATGATTGTTGTATGGCAAACTCTAAAAGTTGCCTAATATCTTTTATCTTTACTTTTCGAGAAACTCAGATATGATTTTTGATAAAGAATTTCTAAGAAAAATTAAGTTTCAATTAATAGATGATGAAAAAACAATTCACAAAGTGATGTGTGCTGAAAAAACAGGAGGTTTTAACTTGGTAAACTAAACACACTCATCAGGAGTTTACCATGAGCAAGAAACACAAGACTTACACCACAGAATTTAAAGCTGAAGCCATCAAATTAAT
>NZ_VPAN01000063.1:0-9902 GCF_013419225.1 Acinetobacter sp. YH12097
CCTTTGCTTTGGTATTCCAATTTGAAAGAGTTTGCATTGAAATGCTAAGTTGTCTAGCTGTTTCCGAGACATTGCCTTGATTGGCTTCAATTAATTTGATGGCTTCAGCTTTAAATTCTGTGGTGTAAGTCTTGTGTTTCTTGCTCATGGTAAACTCCTGATGAGTGTGTTTAGTTTACCAAGTTAAAACCTCCTGTTTTTTCAGCACACATCAGTGTTCGTAAGACGACTAGAGGTGTCAAAACTTCTTTTCGCAGTACCGTAGAAGCGTCAAAAGAGATGTGTGCAACTTAGGTTGCACTACAAAAACTCGGTTGCTTTAGCTCCGAGTAGTTCATTTAAGCATTAAGTGATCAGGCTTTTTCGTTATAATAGATCCCAATTTACATTCTGATTAAAAGCTGATTATGACTGTTCGTACTCGTATCGCACCTTCTCCTACTGGTTTCCCGCATGTTGGGACTGCTTATATTGCATTATTTAACTTATGTTTTGCGAAGCAACATGGCGGTGAATTTATTCTTCGCATTGAAAATACAGACCAACTGCGCTCTACGCCAGAATCTGAAAAAATGATTTTAGATTCATTGCGTTGGTTAGGTTTGAACTGGTCAGAAGGTCCAGATGTGGGTGGTCCTCATGCACCATACCGCCAATCTGAACGTATGGACATTTATAAACAATATGCTTTGGAACTGGTTGAAAAAGGCCATGCATTCTACTGCTTTGCAACAGCAGAAGAACTCGATCAAATGCGTGCGGAACAACAAGCACGTGGTGAATCACCGCGTTATGACGGTCGTGGCTTAAAACACACTGCAGAAGAAGTGGCACAGCGTTTGGCTGCTGGTGAACCGCATGTCATTCGTATGAAAGTGCCTGAAGAAGGAATTTGTAAATTTAACGACTTACTACGTGGTGAAGTCGAAATTCCTTGGGCGCAAGTCGACATGCAGATTCTACTGAAAACCGATGGTTTACCGACGTATCACTTGGCAAACGTGGTTGATGACCATTTAATGGAAATCACTCACGTGATTCGTGGTGAAGAATGGATTCCATCTGCGCCTAAACACCAATTATTGTACAAATATTTTGGTTGGGACATGCCTGTGCTTTGCCACATGCCACTGTTACGTAACCCAGATAAATCAAAACTGTCTAAACGTAAAAACCCAACCTCAATTAACTACTACAAAGACATCGGCGTTTTACCAGAAGCATTATTGAACTATTTAGGCCGTATGGGCTGGTCAATGCCAGATGAAAGTGAAAAATTCACTTTGGCTGAGATGATTGAACACTTTGACATTCAACGTGTATCACTAGGCGGTCCGATCTTTGATGTTGAAAAGCTAAACTGGTTAAATGGTCAATGGATTAAAGGTTTAACACCGGGTCAATTGCTCGATACCCTACTGGCTTGGAAATCAGATCGTAATACCTTGGAAGAAATTGCTGCTGCGATTCAACCACGTATTAATTTATTGTCTGAAGCAGTGAATTGGGCAGGTTTTTATTTCAACCAATTCCCAACACTCAGCAAAGAACAGTTTGAAAGCAAAAAATTGACTGAAGAACAAGTTCGTCAAAGCCTTCAATTTGCCATTTGGCGTCTAGAAAGCATGTTCACTTGGAACAATGACACCGTCAGCCAAACGCTTATGGATTTGGCGAACCAAATGGACATTAAACTTCGTGACTTCATGCCAACCTTCTTTATTGCTATTGCTGGTTCGACATCTTCGACACCGGTTATGCAATCGATGGTAACCATTGGTCCTGATTTAACCTTTGCTCGCTTACGTCATGCGCTTGAAATTGTGGGTGGACCGAGCAAAAAAGAAACAAAAGCTTGGGAAAAACTCAATGAAAGCCTAAAACTGCCGAAAAATGATGCAGTTGATGAAGCTTAATTGATTTTTTAGTTGACGGATGGGCGTTATCCCCCTAATATAGCGCCCATACCGAGAGATGGTGTCAACCAACTCTAAGTTGCCTCAAATTGTCCCTATCGTCTAGAGGCCTAGGACATCGCCCTTTCACGGCGGTAACCGGGGTTCGAATCCCCGTAGGGACGCCATATTCAAGGTGATGCAAATCATCTTATAAAAAACCCAAGCATTATGACTTGGGTTTTTTATTGCCTAAATTTTATCTGATTTAAATTTACGGTATTTTTGCTTTCTGCGTCATTCTGATTAAAATAAACCATAGATTAAAATTATGGAGTTGCAATGCAATACCGTTGCCCTAAATGTCAAAGCCCTAAAATTATGCCTCTTGCGCAAGCAGGCCAGCCTGTTGCTCGTCCTGTCGTGCCTAAAAGCCTGATTATCCTCATCCCTGCGGTATTTATTCTTTTACTGTTGGTGATTATCAGCATCGCAATGTGGATTTTTGGTGACGGTGCAGGTGCTACATTACAAACTGCGACTGTTGTTGTATTTATTGCTTGCTTGATTGCTGGCTTCATGTTCTATCGCGACCTGCCAGATTTTAAAATCTCAATGCAAGGTTTTATGCAATCACAGAAAAAATGGAAATGCCGCGAATGTAATCATGAGTGGGAAATCTAAGCCGGCCATTTAAATTACATCAGCATTAGTGCTGATGTGATTCATCATGAGAATGCGCGTGATCATCTTGATGATGCCCATGTGCATGATCAGACTTTTGGGTATGTTGGTGTACCACACATTCATCTTCTTCGATTTGTAATGTCATCTCCGTGATTCCATGTTCATGTTGCAACATTTCAATCGCCTCAAAATATAAGGCATTACGATCGGCTTCAGGTGCAAAGAGATGAACTGTCAAATGCACATTCTTTGATGTTATTGCCCAGACCTTTAACTGGTGAATACTCTCTACCCCATTGAGTGCCAATAAATCATTGCGTAACTTTTCTATGTCAATTTCTTCAGGCACGCCTTCTAATAAAATATTGATACTTTGTTTGAGTAAAATCCAAGTCCTTGGTAAAACCCAAAAGCCAATGAGCACCGCAATTAGTGTATCGACCCACATCCAGCCCGTAAAATAAATAATCGCTGCACCAATAATTACACCAACCGAACCTAGGGCATCACTCAACACTTCTAGATACGCCCCCTTCACATTCAAGCTTTCTTGTGAACTGGAAAATAAAATACGCATCGAGATTAAGTTAATGATCAAACCAATAACGGCGACCATCATCATGCCCATACTTTGAATTTCTGGCGGTGTTGAAAAGCGCTGATAGGCCTCATACAAAATATAAATCGCCACCACAAATAGCATCAAGGCATTAAACAAGGCTGCCAAAATTTCAAAACGCTGATAGCCAAAGGTGCGTTTGTTGTCAGCAGGAAGCTTGCCAATTTTGATCGCGACCAATGCTATGGCAAGGGCTGCGGCATCGGTGAACATATGTGCCGCATCTGACAATAGCGCCAAACTTTGCGTCATAAATCCTGCAATGACTTCAATAATCAAAAACGTCGTGGTCAGTGCTAAGGCAAAACTTAATTTTTTGACATTCCCTTCCGTCACAACGGCATGGCTGTGGTCATGCCCATGATGCTCACTCATTATTTTCTGACCTTTATAAATTATATATTCTTCAGTCTTGAGCTTAACAGGTGCAGTAAACGTAATAAAATTACATTATTCAACCTTCAGTACTACGTTTTACCTTCAAACTTTAAAACTGCTTTTTTCAGCATCTACTTTCAATTTATTAAAAATAATTTTTCGCGATCTAGATGACTGAAATCACTTATAAATATTTTTCAATACCTATTCACATATCATGACAAGCATGCTAATTTTCATCTTAAGTGTGATCTGTTTAAAACAATTAAATCATTCATCGCAGCGCACGAATGACTGCAATTAATATTTTTATTAATCAAGTGGTTATATTTAGAAACAAGGAGTTTAACAATGATGATACAAGCTCTGAAAAAAATCTATGCACTGTTGTCACAACAGATGAATCCAAAGTTGCAAGGAATGCATCTTTCGATTCCAGAAGCCGAAGGTGATTACGCCCAAGGGACTTATTTTGAAATTCTTGCGGCTCAACACCATCAAGACTTTCTCAGTCACCATACTATGGATTCAGCAGACCAATCCCCTACTGACTATCGCAATGCCATGTGGAATTTTTTAAGTGCCGCATTAAAAGGTCATAAAGATGCCCAATATCGCTTAGGTCTCGGTTATTTACGTGGAGAACTCGGCTTAGACCGCAATTATGAACTTGCAGAGCTTTGGCTCAGTAAAGCGGCTGCACAAGGCCATGAACAAGCAGACTACGTCTTACATCATGCCTATGAAGACATTGTCGTATAGTCATTGCATTCTAAGTAATAAAAAACCAGCCCGCAGGCTGGTTTTTTTATTTTAAAACTGGAACTTAGTTGCCAATTTTGCGGTATTTTTGACGCTTTGCAACTAGGTCATCACCATCACGTTTACGACGGTATTCTTCAAATTCATGGTAGTTACCCGTGAAGAATTCAGGGGTTTCACCTTCAAATGACAAGATGTGCGTTGCAATACGGTCGAGGAACCAACGGTCATGCGAGATCACCATTACAGTCCCTGGGAATACCAGAATGGCATCTTCAAGCGCACGTAAAGTTTCGATATCCAAGTCGTTTGATGGTTCATCGAGTAAGATAACGTTTGCGCCCATTTGCAGGATTTTCGCAAGTTGTAAACGGTTACGTTCACCACCTGACAATTGACCTACACGTTTTTGCTGATCTTGACCTTTGAAGTTAAAGCGACCGATATACGCACGAGATGCGATTTCGTATTCACCAATTTTCAAGATATCTAAACCGCCAGAAACTTCTTCCCAAACAGTTTTGTTGTCATCTAAGGTGTCACGAATCTGACCAACATAAGCCACTTTAACAGACTCACCCAGTGTAACTGTACCTGTATCTGGTTGTTGTTCGCCTGTCATCATACGGAATAATGTGGTTTTACCCGCACCGTTTTCGCCCACAATACCTACAATTGCAGCAGGTGGTACAACGAACGATAAATCTTTATAAAGTGTACGGTCACCAAAGGATTTACTAATACCTTCAACTTCTACAACCTTGTTACCTAAACGTGGACCAGGTGGAATGTAGATTTCAGACGTTTCGTTACGCTGTTGGAATTCGCGTGAGTTAAGCTCTTCAAAACGCTCCATACGCGCTTTGTTTTTCTTTTGCTGACCTTTGGCATTTGAACGAACCCATTCAAGTTCTTTTTTCAATGCTTTAGCAAAAGATTCTTCTTGCTTCTGTTCTTGCTCTAAACGAGCATTTTTCTGCTCTAACCAAGAAGAGTAGTTGCCTTGGTATGGAATACCCATGCCGCGGTCAAGCTCAAGAATCCACTCTGCCACGTTATCCAAGAAGTAACGGTCATGGGTAATCGCAACGATCGTACCTGGGAAATCTTTCAAGAAACGTTCTAACCAAGATACTGATGAAGCATCCAAATGGTTCGTCGGTTCATCTAGAAGTAGCATGTCTGGTTTAGACAATAACAAACGGCAAAGTGCAACACGACGGCGCTCACCACCAGACAACTTAGATACATCTGCATCCCAAGCTGGAAGATTCAACGCTGCAGCAGCCTGATCCATTTGGTTGACAATGTTATGTGCATCCCATGAATGGATAATCGCTTCTAACTTCTCTTGTTCTTTTGCAAGTGCATCAAAGTCAGCATCTTCTGCTGCATATTCTGCAAACACTTCATCAAGACGCGCCAAAGCATCCAACGGTTCACGTAAACCGTCTTCAACGTTACCACGAACGTCTTTGCTTTCATCCAATGGCGGCTCTTGTTCAAGGTAACCAATTTTGATACCCGGTTGAGCACGTGCTTCACCTGAGAAATCTTTATCTACGCCCGCCATAATACGAAGCAAGGTAGATTTACCTGCACCGTTTAGACCAAGCACACCAATTTTTGCGCCTGGGAAAAATGATAAAGAGATGTCTTTCAGGATTTCGCGCTTAGGCGGAACCATCTTCGACACACGGTTCATCGTGTAAATATATTGGGCCACTTAGGACTCCTCAATAGTCAAAACATATACGGAACAACACAAAGTTGCCCCTGCTCAATTGAGCGAAAAAATAATCGGCTATTATACGCATAAAGTCGTGAAAAAATAAGGTTTCGCACACGCCTTCAATGCATTGTTACAAGTTTAATGGCGAACAAAATTTAAACATGCGTTTTTAAGCATGATTTCGCTCATCTTTAGCTGAAAATTTTTCAACAATATGAATAATTATGATATTAATTTTAGAAATAAAGCACTTTTATTCATATATAAAAATGATAGACTGTTTAAAAACTAGCTCACTTAGATGAAGTAATCATGACATATAAAGACGAAACTTTAGCAATTCACGCGGGGTATACACCGGAGCCAACCACCAAAGCGGTTGCGGTGCCAATTTATCAAACCACTTCATATTCCTTCGATAACACACAGCATGGTGCTGATTTATTTGACTTAAAAGTTCAGGGTAATATTTATACCCGCATCATGAATCCAACCACAGCGGTACTTGAACAGCGTGTTGCAGCACTCGAAGGCGGTATTGGCGCTTTGGCCTTAGCCTCTGGTATGGCTGCCATTACATATGCGATTCAAACTATTGCTGAAGCAGGCGACAATATCGCTTCAGTTTCGACCCTATATGGCGGCACATATAATCTGTTTGCCCACACCCTGCCGAAACAAGGCATTGAAGTTCGCTTCTTTGATTATCAAAACCCTGAAGCGCTGCGTAGCCTCATCGATGACAAAACCAAGTTGGTCTTTGTCGAATCTATTGGTAACCCATTGGGCAATATTATTGACCTCGAAGCAATTTCGAAAATTGCGCACGAATATGGCATACCTGTGGTGGTCGACAATACCGTTGCTACTCCTGTCCTGCAAAAATCATTTGAATTTGGTGCCGACATTGTGGTGCATTCATTGACCAAATATATTGGTGGTCATGGTAATTCGATCGGCGGCATCATCGTCGATAGCGGCAAGTTCCCTTGGGGCAAATATCCTGAACGCTTTAAATCACTGAATACCGCTGATCCAAGCTACCACGGGGTGAATTATGTCGAAGCCTTAGGTGAAGCAGCCTACATTGCTCGTGCGCGCGTGGTACCACTGCGTAATACGGGCGCTGCGATCAGCCCGAACAATGTGTTTTTGATCTTACAAGGTTTGGAAACCTTAAGCCTGCGCATGGAACGTCATACAGAAAATGCGCAAAAAGTGGCTGAATATTTACAAGCGCATCCAAAAGTAAAATGGGTTAACTACGCTGGCCTAAAAGACCACCCACAACATGCTTTGGCGCAAAAATATGTCAAAGGCAAACCATCTGCGATTCTTTCATTCGGCGTTCAAGATGGCCTTGCAGGTGGCACACGTTTCATCGATGCCTTGCAGTTGTTTACTCGCCTTGTGAATATTGGTGATGCCAAAAGTTTAGCCTGCCATCCTGCGACCACGACACATCGTCAACTCAATGAAGATGAACTCAAAGCAGCGGGGGTCAGCATTGATATGGTTCGTTTATCGATTGGGATCGAACATGCGGATGACTTGATTGCAGACTTAGAGCAAGCCTTAGCTGCTGTTTAAACCATAATTGCACAATCCACAGGTCTTATTTTTAAGGCCTGTTTTTATTTCCATTTCATTTAAATAACCACTCCCACATAATCCGCCTTCCAACTTTAGGCATCTATGGCCCTGCTTCTATATTTATTTACAATTTTATTTATCTTGAAAATCGACTTTTTTAGGTTGCAACGATGTTGATAAAAGCACTTCTCTTTCACATATTTATGTGTTAAAAATTGAGTAAATAGGGATTTTAATTTAGAGTAAAAACTCTAAATATTATTTTATTATCAATTACTTATCATATGGCTTTTTTTGAATAAAACGCTATCATACCGCTGACTTAAAACAGCCCTGCACATAGCGTTGTCGGGCCGATAAATGAATACAATAAAACTGATTTAACAGGGAACCTCATCGTGAATTCAAGACTTGAGAAACGTTTCGTTGACCGTGTCAACGGTAAGACCATTTTAATCACCGGTGCATCAAGTGGTATCGGTTTAACCACAGCGCATCGCCTTGCCAACGCAGGCGCACATGTTCTACTGGTTGCACGTACCAAAGAAACTCTTGATGCCGTAAAAGCTGAAATTGAAGCCACTGGCGGTAAAGCCGATGTTTTCCCATGTGACCTCAATGATATGGACTCCATTGATGCTGTGGCACAACAAATCCTCGCTTCCGTCGATCATATTGATATCTTAATTAATAACGCTGGCCGTTCTATTCGTCGTGCCGTACATGAATCAACCGATCGTTTCCATGATTTTGAACGTACTATGCAGTTGAACTATTTTGGCGCGGTACGTTTGGTGATGAATTTACTGCCGAAAATGATGATTCGTCGTGAAGGTCATATCATCAACATCAGTTCGATTGGTGTATTGGCCAATGCAACACGCTTCTCTGCCTATGTTGCGTCTAAAGCCGCATTAGATGCTTTTAGCCGTTGCCTGAGCGCTGAAGTTCACTCGCATAATATTGCCATCACGTCGGTCTACATGCCATTGGTGCGCACGCCAATGATCGCTCCAACCAAAATTTATAAATACGTTCCAACGCTTTCTCCAGAACAAGCGACTGACCTGATTGCCTATGCCATCGTGAAACGTCCAAAGAAAGTGGCGACCAATTTGGGCCGTCTGGCTTCTATTACCTACTCAATTGCTCCAGACATTAACAACAAACTCATGTCGATTGGTTATAACTTGTTCCCAAGCTCTTCAGCGTCTATTGGTAAGCAAGAAAAACTCAATTGGGTACAAAAGGCATATGCTCGCCTATTCCCAGGTGAACACTGGTAAGACTTGACTCACCCCTAAAAAAGCCCTTTTGAGGGCTTTTTTATTGGGTTTTATGCAGCATCTTTGATACATTGGGCTGAGATAAAATCAACTTTTAAAACAATGAAAACTCAAAATATTGCCATCATCGGTGCAGGTACGGCAGGATTAGCTGCTGCAGCAATGCTTGCTGCTCAAGGCCATCAGATCTGCTTATATGAAAAAGTCTCACAACTTGAACCTGTGGGCGCAGGATTATTATTACAACCTGCCGGACTGGCAGTTTTCGAACATTTAGGCATTTTGGAACAAGCCTTAAGCCTTGGCGCTGTGGTAACCGGTCTTGAAGGTCAACTGGCTGGCGGCGACTTGCTGATAAACAGTCAATATCGACAAGCCGATGAACGTTCATATGGACTCGGCATTCACCGTGCCACACTCTGTCATGTCCTTGCATCCAAAGTCCGAGAATATCCTCAACACGTTGAGTGGTGTATGGCGCATGAGGTACATGAACTTCAAGAGTCCAGTGACGGTATAAACGTGATTGGACAATCCGCAGATCAATCCTTTCAACGTCAATTTGATCTCGTGTTGATCGCCAATGGCGCACGCAGCCATTTACGCCCTAAAGCATGGGAAAAGCTCAACCAAGCCTACCCTTGGGGTGCAAAGTGGATCATCGTGCCTGAATGCGAAGTGCTGAATCCGCAGATCTTGCATCAGTTCTATGACCGCTCCAACATCATGATGGGTGTAATGCCTACGGGAGCAATTCCAACGCAGCCTGAACAGCGCCTTTCGAGCATTTTCTGGAGTCTACCTACAGCAGATTTAGAAGGATTCTTGACATACTCCCACCACCAAGCTAAGAGCTATGGTGGGGGAATCTTTGCGACCCATGCAATCTTAGAGATTGCACCTTTCGATACCGCACTGCGCTGACAGTATGGCGGTACAGGAACTCTTTA
>NZ_VPAN01000064.1:0-9530 GCF_013419225.1 Acinetobacter sp. YH12097
AATTAATTTGATGGCTTCAGCTTTAAATTCTGTGGTGTAAGTCTTGTGTTTCTTGCTCATGGTAAACTCCTGATGAGTGTGTTTAGTTTACCAAGTTAAAACCTCCTGTTTTTTCAGCACACATCATAGATACCAGGCATGTGATGCTGACTATCCCGCCCAGCAATTACATGAGCAAGATATTCATTATATGTTTCATAATATATATGAAAATATAATTGAGCCTGCAGTTTTTCTACAGTGATCGAACCTACAAACCGATTATCAAGCCAATTCTTAAGTTTCGTATTAATGTGTGTTGATGAAATTAGTGGATTCGATGCTTGTTCTATATAGTCAAACCAAGCAGAAGGTAAATGTAGTTGATGTGTCATCACTTCATTCCACCGCACATGATTTAAGCTCTTAATCTTCTGCTCTGTAATTTTAAGATTTAATTTGAGTAAATATTCGCGACGTCTACTTGAACCATTCTGGATCAAAATTCCATCTTGAATAAGCTCGTTAAAATCCATCAGTGCGACGGGTGATAATCCCGTCAAAAGTGACAATAAACATGCTGCAGCGATTGCAGCATCCCTCCAGTGCCCGGATAACTCGGTTCTCAACACATAAACAATTTGCTTCAGTATATCTGGCGCCAAATAATGTGGATTTGTAACAAAAGGAGCATGACGGCGCTGGCGATGCCGCATTAGATGCGTCGCATTATCGCTGAGTATATAATTTAAATTTTTAGACTTTTCATCTTCTGAATAAAACTCCATTTCAGGATCTAATAGATCAACTTCACCCTCTTCATCTTTGTGAAGAGCGGCATCATAAATACTAATCTTTGCGTTATGTCCAATATCTACTTGCTTACCCGTTTTAATTTCACGAAATTTTTTGAGTTCATTTTTCGTCGGCCATTGCAAAACTTTGCTTTTTTTTGACTTACGCTGACGATGAACTACACGACGATCATCTAGTCTTTTAAAAATTATTAATAGAGCCGATAAATACTCTATGACTTGTACTTGTTCGAAATCTTTAATATTAAAAAGTTGATTACGATCCTCTTTTTTCAAATTACGTTCGTACGTGACATAACAATTTAGCAGCTTACTACATTCATGAAATAATTCAGCATGATTAGAATCCAGCACATATCGTGAGACATAGCGTAATAGGTCACAAACATGTTTTTGCTTATTCTCAGCTTTATCAATTTTTGCAAATTCTTGATACTGCCGATATGTTAAAAAACTCGCTTGTAGAATCAAATAACGTTGCGATGACAGCTCTTGTGTATTACTAGAATCTGGACATGCAAAAAAACTCACAGCAGCTAAAAAAGAATACTTACCGATCTGTCTGGAGCCTGATATATAGCTATAAATTTGTTGTGCTAATTTGTATAGAGCGTAGACATCTTTATACAAATCATCTGATAGATCGACAAATTGTGTATTTACAATATCATCACGTAATAGACAATAATCTTGTTGATATTTTTCTGCTAAATCTAAGAATTGCTCTTGTGTTTCAATGTTTGGCATATTCATTTTCGCTTAATATTTTTATCACGTTGCATTGTTTAAATTCATTGTGATCAGAACGATTTGGTAAAAGTTGATCCTTTATTGAATTCTTTGTTAGCTTAAAAAATCTTGCAAAAAATTTAGCATCCAGTTCTTTCTGAGCTTTTCTTTCAAAGCACAAGTGTTGTTGTGATTTTTCGATAAAATCATCAAGATTATGTATCAACTGTAAGATTGCAACATAATTAGAATGCACACGTAAGCCTGGCTCCGTTTGCATTAATAGCAATATTTTTTGCCAAATTTTCACATAGATTATTTTGAACTTTGCTTGTACTACTACTTTCTGGCTCTGTTTAATCTTTTTGATTTTCAGTAGTTCTGAGTTAATTTTTACTATCTTAAATTGAACATTTTGTCGCTCAAAGCAAAAGGGCATGATAAATTGCCCCATAAATATCTCTATATTTTTTACTAAATAGTCAAATTTTAACATTTTTATCGATATAAAAAATGAGCATATCTTTGTATATTAAAATTCATTTAATTTATCAACTAAATTTTCTCAAAATTACAATTATCAACAAATACATATGGTTTACTTATCATGGGTGGTCTAAATTTTAAGAATTCTTCCACTTTTTTTTAGTTTTCTGTTATTACATGAAACAATACCGTTGTATTACATTTTAGAAATGCTGTGTATGCAGCATTGATCAAAAAGATTCTCTGCTATACTTACTTCACGTGTAGCATCAATGGAGTTTCGAAATGCTCAGAACCACTGAACAGAAAAGAAAATATATTCAAGCGACACGTTCGCAAAACTATCAAGCCAGCCTAAAGCTTGAAGGCATTACAACGACAGCTCAAACAACTCAACAAAGTAAAGCTGAAATCTTGCAAAAATATAAGAAGTATTCGCAACCCGAATCTTAGTCAGGTGCATGTATGGATAAATATGGGGAAATGGGTGACAGCCTGTATTGTTACCCTGGCACAAATATCCTAAAGAACAAACTCAATATTCGTGATGAACAAATTTTAGAACAAGCTGAACTAGAACTGTCTGGATTGGCAAGTAACTTAATTGAATATGCTGAACCACCTTACGACTTACAATACTTAAAATCAATTCATGCGCAGCTCTTTGGCGACTTATACGACTGGGCAGGAAAGTTAAGACAAATCGATATTTCCAAAGGTGACACCCGTTTTTGTAATTTTTCCCGTATTGAAATTGAAACCAATAAACTACTCAAACCGCTTCAAGAAAAAAAATACTTTCAAGGCTTAGCACCACAACAACTGATTCCTCAACTTGCCGACTTGTATTGTGAGCTTAATGTCATACACCCATTCCGTGAAGGTAATGGACGTACACAACGGATTTTCTTTGAGCATCTGATTGCTCATTGTGGTTATGGTATTGATTGGTCTCGCATTGACTCTCAACAACAATGGATTCAAGCCAATATTGAAGGTTTTTATGGTAATTTAAATCCATTAATTAAGATTTTTGAAATATGCTTTATTCAAAATACCTAAAATTTAAGTAGTCGAAGCCCACAATCCTTAATGAGCCATCATCTTTGCTTCAATCCACTGATTAATTTCCCAAATAAACCAACAATCACGATTCTTAGAAATCTTAATACTCTTCGGGTAATTTAGGATCGTAATATTCAGATTACTTATCCAGAATTGAATAGATCGTTAACTTAGATAGACTTTTAAGCAATGTAACTTGCCGCATGTTTATCAACATATGTCTCAAAAAAGTCTGCCCATACATAGATTTATGGTGTTTAGTGCTTAAATTTCAGATTAATCTTCGTCTGATGACCTGAATGGATGTTACAGATTACATGCAGGTGAATTACTCTGTGGCTGTATCATGGCTTTTGTGCAATCCAATCCATTTGATCCGAATGTTCTCTTTTGCAATAAAGCAGCCTCTTCTGCTTTTCCTGAACCAACGAACTATGTCATTGATTTGATTCAACCGACAACAGTGATGCTGAATCAAATCTCCAAAGAAGGGATTAAATGCAAGAAATGTGGTAAGAAAAAGATAGGGGATGGAAGTTATTATCCGTCTAATTGGAACCAGCCCATGAGTCGAGATCAGTTGAGTAAGAATCATTTTAAATGAATAAGAGAAGGATGGCTTACCTCACTTCTCCGAATAACAATGCTATGCTTTTCAACCAAGGTTATAAATTGGCAACTACATTTCATTCTTCTTCATGCTGGTCCTATAGCCTGTAGACAATTACTACATCATTTGCATTCAATGCTCAATACAGCCTGTCAGCAGAACCGCAGCGATACTTTTTTTCGTGCATACATGTAGTGTTTAAATCCATTCATTTTTCAATGATCCTCTGCCGTTTATCACATTTATGGTCGATCTTTAACCTTGTGAAAAATGCACATACCGATCCCTTCAAACTGTCAAATTTATGTATGCATGACATTTAAAGAAAATTATCTGATCAATTTTTTTAGGTAAAATTCATCAAGAAAAAAGTTATTATTATTCATAACATCACCAATAACCACATAAAAACAATAATTTAATAAATTATTCTTCCAATTTTTTTATATTTAGTGTTATTACCTCTAAATCCATGTTTACCACCTTCTATTACATAAGTAATTTAGAAGTATCCACGATATAAATTGCTTGCCCTCACACCTCTCCCCTCTCACGCCCAAAAAATTAGTTCATCGCACTTTGCCGGGAAATGCAGCACGGATCTTGAGGAAGAAGTAGTCCGTGTCGCGGTATCCATAGGCCATCCGCTTAATGACTTTGATCCGGTTGTTCATGCCCTCCAGCACGCTGGTGTTCAGCCGGTGGAGGGCACTGGAAACGATACCCTCCATATATGGCTCCAGCTTCTTGGCAAATCGTACCAAAGCATCAATTCCGCTACCGAGGGCCATGCCGGCCCATTCCCGCCAGGCGCTTCTGGCCGTCGTCTCGCTTTCCGCAAACCATAGCGTCTTAAGTTGGTCCTTGAGCACGTACACCGTAGTCAAGAACGCATTGGCGGCCAGGAGTTCGTCCAGCTTGACCGCCTGCTCGGGCTCAAGGTTGTCAGCATTGCGTAACAGTATCCAACGGCTGCTTTTGATCACCTTGCGGGCGACCTTGTCATCTCGCAGTTGATTGGCCTGATCAACTCGCACTCTATCCATCACTTCGCGGCCATACTTAGCCACCACATGGAACAGGTCGTAGACCACCACCGCGTTGGGGCACTGGGCCTTCACTTCAAGATCGAAGGCTGAGTTCATGTCCATGGCCACTGCCTCGATCTGGTTCCGGGCATCGCCTAACCACTCGAAGAACGGCCGGATCGCCTCACGCGAGCGGCCCTCGCCAATCCACACCACTTGCTGGGTGTCGGCACAGGCGACCACCGTGGCGTAGCGATGACCCTTGTGCAAGGCGAATTCGTCCATCATCAGGCGGCGCAATCGACTTCGATCTGGCTCGTGCAAATCACGTTTGAGCCGCTCCATGTCAATAGTCTTGACTGTATGCCAATGCAAGCCCAAAAGATTGGCAACATGACTGACGGGCAGCATCTGTACTAATTTCTCAATCCAGTTGCGCAATGATTGCGTAATACGGGAGCGCGGTGGTAGCCAATCGATCCGCTCTCTGGTTGGACCGCATTGTGGACAACGCAGCCGCCGCACAGGTACATCCAACTCGACGCGATACTGCATAATTGGTGACTCGCGAACTCGGCGCCAATTGATGTCATGTACCAGGAAACAAGGGCAATCGCATCGGCTACAAATTGGCGTATGCTCCTCGTCGTGTGTAAGACGGATCAGCAAAGTCTGTTCATCTAGAAGCCCATGAGACGCTGGCGAAAAGCCCTTCCAGAACAGGCTCCAAACATCAGCGCTAGTCATGATCATGGACCGATTGCGCGCTATCGGTGCCTTGTAGCGCCAAGGCATCATGTTCTTCTTGGCTGAGATGGCGTCTGTTGGGATTGATGCAGGACAGACAAAGCACTGCTGTTGCGAGGATGAGGCAATAAGCGATGATCGGCCAGGTGGTACCAGTCGATAAAAGCGTAATAATGAGTGTCCCGATAATCCCTAACAGTAGTCCACCCAAACAGAAGTAGACTGCTGTAGCGGTCCCAGCGATATGATCGAAACCTCGAAGAGCGGCATTGGGTGCCACCGATACCGCAGTGGCGATACCAACACCCACGAGCCACATCGGGGCGATGAAGCCAAGCACCGAGACCGGTGCCAATGTCTCGCCAACAGCGAGCAACAGCGCTCCCGCCATCAGACACCCCATTCCCACTCGTAAGGTCTTCAGGCTTCCCCACCGGGGAATCAGTCGTCCCATGATTCGCGCTGTAGCCATCATAGCGATGGCCACTGTAGCAAATAGCAAGCTGAAGCTAAGTTGCGATAACCCTTGCCTCCCCATCATTAGCCAGGGGGCGGTCGAGAAAAAGACGAAAAAGCTGCCCATCCCCGCGCTGTAACAGAGCGTGTACAGCCAGAAGTTCAGGTGTTTCACAGGAGTCAATAGCTGCGACCACTGTAGGTCTGCCGTCCGGTGCCGCCGAGTCTCTGGCCAGAGTCGCCAGGCTGCGATAACAGCGCCTATCATTGCCATCCCTAGCAAGCCGAAGATTGCGCGCCATCCGAGCCACGCGTCGACCAGCGCTCCTAGCAGTGGGCCTATCGCAGGAACCATCGCAAGCATAGAGCCGAGCAAGCCATAGATGACGTTGCTTTCCTCACGGCCCGAATAGATGTCGCGTACCGTCGCGAAAGTGGAAACGAGACATGCCGAAGCGCCGCAGGCCTGAAGAACGCGGAAGCTCAGAAAAAGTTCTGGCGATGAAACTACGGTGAGGCCGAATGAAGCCGCAATATAGGCAATCCCGCCACCAAGTAAAACGGGGCGGCGACCCAGCCGATCCGACAGTGGGCCGAAGAGAAGCTGTCCGGCTCCAAGCAAAACCAGGTATGCCGTCAACGTCAGCTGGATCGTCCCTGCACCGGACCCAAGTGCATCCGCCATGAAAGGCACCACGGGCAGGTACATATCCATGCCCAGTGACGCCAGCAAATCGAATGGTGATAACAGCAATAGCGTGGCGGGAAGAGAATACCGCCAAGAAAAATCTTTTGAGCGCACGAAGCCATCTCCTTAAGTTAAGAATTTGGCGGCGCTCTTGCAGAGCAACTAGGTTCTTGAGAACGCCGCAACAACCGAAAACGAAGGTTGCTGCGGCTTACTTGTCTGCTTTCTTGGTAGCGCTCATGTGCGGGTTATCTCATGGATGAGTCCATATCGTAACAATCTTCACGCTAAAGTGCAAAGAACCAAAAAATTTATACTGAAAGGCAGATTAAGCCCGTTCGAGTTACATATAGCCGCATGCTATATTGAAAGCATTAAGAAAATATCCTCAATATTTATAGGATTTTTAAAGTATGAACTAATTTTCGAAGAACCCTTTCTAAGTAATGTGACCTATTAGGAAAAATGAAAATACTGAAATCTCCGTATCAACAATCAGTCAAAGTACATCCTGATGATTTTCTGTAACCGATACCCAAGGACTATACCTACCCTTCTGATGTGCTGTGCAACAAAGCCCTCCTTAGCCACACTATAGCTATAGATTAATTCCATTATTTTGTGATTTAATTAAATTATTCATTCTTAAGACCCAATTTAATGGATTTATATTTCACTAAACCAGAAGAAGTTGTGACTCTTTTAGGTGAGCGTTTACGTAAGCAACGACTCTTTCTGGAGATGTCTCAAGCTGAGGTAGCAGCACGCGCTGGTGTCGGCGTGAATACAGTTTCGAATCTTGAAGCGGGACGAAATGTATCTGTTGAAAATTTAGTCCGTATTGCAATGGTCTTGGGTCGATTAAACGAACTTCAGGAACTATTTAAACCTCAGCTTAACAGTGTGAATGACATTCTTCGCTATGAGAGTCAAAGTAAGCGCCACCGTATTAAGAGGAAGGGATAATGCTCAATAGACTTAATGTTTATTACAACGGTTGGGGCGAATCATGGTTATGGGGAACGCTGATTAGTTCAACAGCCACGACAGGTAGACCCACCATTGCTTTTGAATATAGTCCAGAAGCAATACAGCAAGGTGTTGAGCTCTCTTCTTACTTGCTGCCTTTAAAAGGTCTACCATTCAGACAAGGTTTTCCTACTCATCAAATGGGACTCCCAGGTCCAGTCTATGACGCTTTACCAGATGGTTGGGGCATGATGTTGATGGATCGATATTTCAAAAAAATTGGCTTAAATTCAGCACGAATTGGACCTTTGGAGCGTCTGACCTATATTAGTAGTCACGCAATGGGTGCCCTCTCCTTTGAACCTTGTGTTGCTGACATGCAAACCTCAGAAAATATCCCTTTACAACAACTGGCCCAGGAAGTTCAAGAAGTACTCAAAGGTGAAGGTGGTGAATTTCTACAGCATTTATTGGTCATGGGTGGCTCCCCTCAAGGTGCCAGACCAAAAGCGTTGGTTTACCGAGATCCTGTCAATTTAGAGTTTTCGACTCAAGATTCTGATCAACATGAAGCCTGGCTGATTAAGTTTCCTGCTCAGCAAGAGCATCCTGAAGTCTGCGCCATTGAAGCCGTCTATGCAGAATGTTTGCGACTTTGTGCAATTGAGACTCCAGATACCCATTTCTTTAATTTGCCCAATGGTTTAACGGCTTTTGCTTCTAAACGATTCGATCGTCAAAATGGTATGCGGATTCCAATGCAGAGTTTGGCTGCATATACAGGAGCAGACTATAAAGTTCCAGGTAGCCTAGACTATCGCAATTTTCTCCGGGCAACCTTGATGTGTACGCAAGATGTACGAGAAAGATTGCATGCTTTTAAACGTGCTGTGTTTAATGTGCTTTTCAATAATCGGGATGACCATACTAAGAACTTTTCATTTCTCATGGAGAAAAATGGTCAATGGAAATTGGCTCCAGCCTATGATGTGACCTTCTGCGAGGGTCCAGGTGGTTATCATCAAATGGACATTATGGGAGAAGCGCTCAATATTTCCCGAAATGACATACATAAACTCGGTACTTCAGAAGCTAATCTGACTACTCTAGAAGTCGATGAGATCATCTTGACCATGCGTGAAATTGCACTTCAATTTAGTCAAATTGCGCAGCGCCTGTATCCCCATCAAATTCGAGAATCTACCCTACAGATGATTCAATCACGGATTCAACAGAATATTGATTTTTTAACTGAAACCTAAGCGTAAATATAAACTAAGCGCCAACCATCAACTGCAAATAGACTTTGATATAGTTAGTCGCTACATAATCTGTAGAACCTGTGAATTAGCTCTCTTTATAATCACGAATATTAGATGGATCACCGCCAAGATATATTCTGCAAACGTGAAATCACTACATCCAGATCGAAAATCACTAAGAAAAAACTGTCACCAAAAAAAGGTCTGCACTATGGATAGATGCAGACCAAACTCTGGATAACTACCAGCACGAGAAATATGTCGCAATTTTGCATAGACATGAATTTGATAAAATCAGCCCAGAAAGCCAGAAATTCATAAAAACTATTTCATCAATCCCCTATAACTTAATCACGTTCATGGTCGATCTTAAATCTTGTGAAAAGTACTCATGCTGACCTAGCCAAACTGTAAAACTCATGTATTCATAGCCTTTAAATGAATCTTTCAATCGGTATATTTAAGGTAAAAACTAGTAATCAGAAGTTATTATCACCCCCATATAAAACAAGGATCAACTTAAAAACAATAACTTAGTAAATTATTCTTCCATTTTTTTTATATTTAGTGTTATCAGGTGTAGATGAAAACCCTGTTTCATCAACATAACCTAATATAATTTCACCACGTGCCGCTTGCTCTCGTAATTTTTCAATCTGCTGTGTTGCTTGTTCAAATGCAATCGGATCTCTTTTT
>NZ_VPAN01000065.1:0-9404 GCF_013419225.1 Acinetobacter sp. YH12097
ATGGAGAAATCTAATCGGTATGTTATACCTGAGAGAAGAGTGAGGAGTTATCCAAGGGTTGTAAAAGGAAAACCTCAAAAATACCCAAGAAAAAGCCAGTCAATCTCTTAACTGACTGGCATTACTCATTTTGAGGGCTTTTTTAATGTTTAAAATCGATATTAGGCTTCAAATTTAAGCGCTTCTAACAGATCTAAAATCACTGTAGTTACGTCTTGACTCAATTGATAATTATTAAAAATTTCATAAGCTGTAATGGTGACATCGGTATCACTCGGAAGCAGGCGTTGCTCTTCTTCGATGAGGTCACGGATCGGCAAAAGGGTTTGTTTGACTTGTAAATGCAAGACATCTTTAAACTCAAGATTTTCGTCTTCGAGTTCAATGAGTTGCTCATTAAAAAATGGTAAAAGTACCGCATGGAGATAAGGTTGAATTTCGGTAATATCAAAAAGCTCAATATCACGGGTTTGTTCAATCGTGCTGATGTGGTCATTCACTTCAATTAAGATATGGTAGTAACTCACATTGCTCTCCACGGAAGATGTCATTGATATAAGGGAATTATTGCAGATCAACAATAACATGAAATGCTGATTTTTGTTGGTGAATCCTGCAATATCCTTATAAATTGTATGGTTTTTTATGCTCAGGGCACACTAGCGATAATACAGTAAGCTTTGGTCTGCTGGCATTAGTTTAAAGTTTTCTAATTGTTGCGCGCCCAAGATTGGGTACATTAATGCAGTAGGGTCATTATGGTGAGATAAGCCGAGAGCATGTCCGAGTTCATGGGCAAGGGTGAGGCGTAAATCATCTTCGGCATCAAATTGATAAATCTGAATCTGATCCTCCATAAAGACACCTTTATGGAACTCTCGTGCAGGAAAGCGCTGACTGGCTTGTATCACGCCTGCATTATATTGATCGATTTGCTGGTTATAGCTTGAGACTTGTTGGTTAAATTGATCATTTTGCTGATTAAATCGATCTATTTCTTGGTCTAATTGCATCGCTTGTGCTTTAACTTGCTCAAGTTCTCTTTCAACGCGTTGCATATTGGGGCCTTGTGTATGCTCTATTCGGCTCCAATTCATACGTTCTTGCGACAGCTGTGCGATTTCCGCACGAATCATGGCTTGTTTTGATCGGAGCTGTTGCTCATTCATCTCCAGACCTTTTCTCGAATTTGCTAAGTTCTCGGCATATAAATCATTACGGGCTTTATCTGCGGCTAAGGTATTTTGGACTTGCTTATAGGCATTGTATTGTTCTTGACGATCATCATAAATTAGATGGATTGCCAGTTGTGCATTTGGGTCATAGATAAATAATGGTTTGAGTGTTCCTTTATGCCATATCTCTGCGGCTTCTTCGCTAAGTTGAATGACTTGTTGTTGGCTTAATCCAAAACGCGGATCGACATCAGCAACCCGATAACGCAGTCGGGTATCGAGAGGGTGTAAAAGTCGATCTGAAATTGAATTAAATTTCAGTTGAGGATGCTGCTTGGTTTGAAAGATCCACCAAGTACTCAAAACGATGACAACAATAATTAAAATCAAACGCATAGCGTCGCAAAACTTGATTATTTTACATTAATTTAACCGAAATTTAGCGCTATGCAAATCTAAGTTTAGACAGATTGGCAGTCGAGAAGAATGTGGCTGTTTGAGCTTAAGCGTGTTATTTGAATATTGCCTGATGCAGATAAAATCATCCACAAAAAAACCGCGCTTTCGCGCGGTCTTTTTGAGCTTTGAAAAACTCGGTTAAAGCGACAAATTATTTTTTGTCATCTTTAACTTCAGTGAACTCAGCATCTACAACGCCGTCATCTGCTTTTTGAGCTTGACCTTCAGCGCCTTGGAAAGCGTTAGGATCAAAACCTTCAGCACCGCCTTGACCTTGTGCAGCTTCATAAGCACGTTGAGTGATCGGCATAATGATGTTTTGAAGTGCTTCAGTTTTCGCTTTGATTGCATCTACATCGTTTTCTTTAGTCGCTGCTTCGAGCTCAGCTACAGCAGCATCGATTGCAGATTTCTCATCAGCAGTTACCTGTTCACCAAGATCTTTTACTACTTTTTGAGCAGAAGAAACAAGTGCATCAGCTTCGTTACGTGCTTTCGCTAATTCTTCAAATTTACGATCTTCTTCAGCATTCGCTTCAGCATCTTTGATCATCGCTTCAATTTCAGCATCGCTCAAACCAGAGTTAGCTTTAATTTGAATGGATTGCTCTTTACCTGTGCTCTTGTCTTTCGCAGATACTTTCAAGATACCATCAGCGTTGATGTCAAATGATACTTCAATTTGTGGCACACCACGTGGAGCAGGTGGGATATCGCCTAATTGGAAGTTACCTAACAATTTGTTTTGTTGAGCCATTTTACGTTCACCTTGGTAAACTGAAATGTCTACAGCAGGTTGGTTGTCAGCAGCAGTTGAGAACACTTGAGATTTCTTCGCAGGAATCGTGGTGTTTTTCTCGATGATTGCTGTTAACACGCCACCCATTGTTTCGATACCAAGAGTCAATGGAGTTACGTCAAGAAGAAGTACGTCAGTTTTATCACCTGAAAGTACTGCACCTTGAATCGCAGCACCCATCGCTACAGCTTCATCTGGGTTCACGTCTTTACGTGGCTCACGGCCGAAGAACTCTTGTACTTTTTGTTGTACAAGTGGCATACGAGACTGACCACCCACCAAGATTACGTCAGAGATGTCAGAGGTTGAAAGACCTGCATCTTTAAGTGCAATCTTACATGGTTCAATTGTACGAGCAACCAATTCAGCAACTAAACCTTCAAGTTTAGAGCGAGTCACGTTGATCACTAAGTGTTTAGGACCAGTCGCATCTGCTGTGATGTATGGAAGGTTGATTTCTGTTGCATTCGAAGAAGAAAGCTCGATTTTTGCTTTTTCAGCAGCTTCTTTTAAACGTTGAAGTGCAAGCGGATCTTGTTTCAAGTTTACGCTTTGTTCTTTCTTGAACTCTTCAACCAAGTATTCAATTAATGCATTATCGAAGTCTTCACCACCAAGGAATGTATCACCGTTTGTAGACAACACTTCGATTTGTTGGTCGCCATCAAGGTCAGCGATTTCAATGATTGATACGTCGAAAGTACCACCACCTAAATCGTAAACCGCAACTTTACGGTCGCCTTCTTTTTTGTCCATACCGAACGCAAGTGCAGCAGCTGTTGGTTCGTTGATGATACGTTTAACATCTAAACCAGCAATTTTACCTGCATCTTTAGTCGCTTGACGTTGAGCATCGTTAAAGTACGCAGGAACAGTAATTACCGCTTCAGTTACTGTTTCACCAAGGTAGTCTTCAGCTGTTTTTTTCATCTTTTTCAAGATTTCAGCAGAGATTTGTTGTGGTGCAAGTTTCTTGTCGTTTACGTCAACCCAAGCATCGCCATTGTCAGCTTTGATGATTTTGTAAGGTACAAGGCCGATATCTTTTTGCACAGCTTGGTCTTGGTACTTACGACCGATCAAACGTTTGATTGCAAATAATGTGTTTTTAGGGTTAGTCACTGCTTGACGCTTAGCAGATTGACCGACAAGGATCTCGCCATCTTTATACGCAATAATAGATGGGGTTGTACGAGCGCCTTCAGCGTTGTCGATTACTTTTACTTTGTCGCCTTCAAGTACTGCTACGCAAGAGTTTGTAGTACCTAAGTCAATACCAATGATTTTCGCCATTTGGATGTTTCCTCTAAAATTCTTTTATTCCCAAACTCTTCCCTTTCTCAAAGGGAAATAAAAAGGGATTTACTTGTTATCCGATATGAGAGCCAATCAAAAAATTTCAAGTAATATTGGTTAAAATTTTTAATTCGTCTCAGAAAATTTGGGTTTATGCACCAACCATAACCATAGCTGGACGTAATAGACGACCGTTTAAGCTATAGCCTTTTTGCAATACTGTCCCAATTTCATTCGATTTGGCATTTGGATCGATGCCCACAGCTTGGTGAAGATCTGCATTGAAACCATTTGCAGTATCCACAGCAACCACACCAAATTTTTCTAAAGTGCTGAGCAATGATTTCAGTGTAAGTTCTACACCTTCAGATAAACCTGATTTTTCATCACCTGCCGCAGCAATCGCGCGTTCAAGGTTATCAACTGACTCAAGCAATTGTTTTGCAAATTTTTCCAGCACAGTATCTTTATGCTTTTCAGATTCGCGTTGAATGCGTTCTACACTTTTTTGCGCTTCATATACGGCATTTGCAGTACGTGCTTTTTCAAGTTTTAAGCTTTCTTCTAAATTGGTGATTTGTGCTTGTAAATCTTCAACTGAAACTTCAGCTTGCTCGTTTTCAGCTTGAGTTTGCTGTTCTGCTTGCTCTTGTTGAAGATCTTGAGCGTCTTGGTTTTGCTCAGTCGCCATTGATTTACTCCGTTTAAATGGGTTCTTAAACATGTTCAGTCCTTATAGCTGTGCGTTCAAACGACATCGATGCGTAACTGCCATGCGTTTTGAATTCATGATTAATAAAAGAAATCGGGGCAGGGGATAAAAATTCAAGCGAAGTCAGCGATTAAATGCAGTTTTTTATTCAAATAAATGGTTTTTCAGCAAAATATCGACTGCAAAATTAAATTCTATGAAAATATAAATTATTGATTTGAATGTATAATCATATTTTGATCGGATTTATAGATTTTCATCATAAATTTTAACGGTTTCTCTTTGTGCCTGAAAATTTGCATAATTTATCTATCGGAAGTGACCATATCCACTGGAGAGAGGGATATGGTGACTACCTCTAGATTTTAGAAACACTTTTCCATGCTGATTTCCCAAGAATCAGCATTTTTTTTGCCTCAAAAAATAGTGGTTAATATTTATACATAAAAACTCTTAGTATCAGTTTTATTAAATATTTCACAAAAAATGATCAGCACAGTATTCTTTGTTTCAGATTCTATCGCTGTAGTTTCTTAATTTATTTCAAATGTGTTTTTCATGGCCTGCTTCTCTCATAAGCAGGCTTTTTTTTGCATGAAATTTATAAAAACAGCCACTTAAGTAACTGAGTTGCAAGTTTTGTTGAACTTTGTTGTATTCAAAAGCTGTGATCACGCTTTATTCAAAAATCATTTATATTTATTTTTTTAATAAAAAACAAAGCACTTGAGTTAAAAAAATGATGTAAAGCCTCAATATAAAAGAAAACTGCCTGATTAATAAAACATTTCATAAGCTGTACCGTGCCTCGTACAAAGTACAACTCAGAAGGTGGGAACTTCACAGAATTATTTTCCATTATGACTCGGGCAAAGTTGAGCTTTGCTTTTAATGATTCAATGAAGGAAATAATGAAGATGAAAAAAATTGGTTTATTCGCTGTCGCAGTTTTAGGTTTTGGTTTAGCTGCGGTAGGTTGTACTTCTCAAGAAACTGTAGAATCTCCAGAAACCGCACAAGTAACGTCTGCAACTGAAGCATCTGTAACGACAGAGCAATCGGGTGCTGTGGTTCAAGCAGATCCATCAGCTCAAGGTGCTGAAGTTCAATCTGCGCCTGCACCACAACCTACAATTCAGCAATAAGATTGTTTAATGCTCTCTGACCTGTAACAACAGGCAGTCAAGAATAGACAGAAGATAGGATGCCTCTTCTGTCTATTTTCTTTTCTATTGCTTTTTTTTATCTTTTCTATTTTTAGTGAACGAAAAAAAAGCCCATCATGTAGATGAGCTTTTTACTTTTAACCGATCTGCAAAAACAACAATTAACGGCGATTTTCCCACGCGCGACGACGTTCTTCAGCCGCTTTACGTTGTTGATCTGATGCCTTTCTTAAATCTTGAATATTTTTTTTGCGCTCTTGCTCAATTTGTTTTCTACGATCTTGACTGGCTTTACGGCGCTGTTCTTCTAAGCGCTGACGCTCTTTGCTGACTTTTTGACGATCTTGTTCAGCACGTTTACGACGTTCAGCTTCAGAGTATTTACGCTGTTGTTCTAGACGTTGACGTTCGAGTTCGTTTTTACGACGATCCCACTCTTGTTGATTTTTACGATTCTGTTCCCAGTTACGCTGGTCAAGTTGCTGCTTTCTACGTTCGAGCTCTAAACGATTACGTTGTTGTTGCTGACGTTCCCATGTACGGCGGTCTTGTTCATAACGACTGTCGTAACGGCGATCATAACGATTATCATAGCGTCGATCATTATTATCATAACGGCGGTCATAACGTTGATCATAACGTCCATCGTAGTAACCATCTTCAGGGAATGCTACGCAGCCTACAGCCAAAAAAGCAGTCGCAAAAGACAGAAGGATGATCTTTTTAGCCATGGTGAGTATCCTTTATCGAGAATGGGTTAGCATAATCAACCCATAAAACTTGGGTAAATTGTCAATGACAACTCTATAAAAGAAGATTAGCTTAACTAGGTCTGTACTATGTATGTCGATGTTGAGACTTATATGTGAATATGGTCACATTTGACCTAGATCATGTAGAAAGTATGAAGAGCATAATTCGAAGGATAGAGCATGTTTGCATTGAATGAATCACTTAAAAATATGAAAGATAAAGGCCAAGGTACGGCTGCTCGGTTACTTGATCGTCTTCCTAACTTTGCCAAAGAAAGCCTCGCAAAACGTCTCGATTATCCGTTTATTTTTCCAGAATTAGATCCGCTGGTGAAATGCATGATGGCGGCTCAACTCAAGCAAGGTAAGTCAGGCTTTGTGACCGAAGACTATGTGAAGTCTCGTAAATTATTTGATTTACAGATGGAGTCGATCAAGACCAAGCCGACCTTTGTGAAACAAGTGCAAGATATACGTCTACCTTTACAAAGTGCAACGCTGTTTGCGCGTCATTATCATCCTGCTCCAAATAAAAAATTACCGATGATCGTGTTTTATCATGGTGGTGGTTTTGTGGTGGGTGGTTTAGACACGCATGATGAAGTTTGTCGTTTATTGGCTGTGCATGCCAAAACACAAGTTTTAAGTATTGATTATCCTTTAACACCAGAAGCCAGCCCAGCTCAATTAATGCAAAGTTGTGAAGATGCATTGGCTTGGACTTATCAAAATAGTCGTCAGTTTAAAATTCTAAAAAATCGAATTGCGGTGGCAGGGGATAGTGCAGGCGGCAATATTGCTACTGCGGTTGCACAGCGCAGTGCTCAAAAAGTTTTTGCCCCGCAAGCTCAACTATTAATTTACCCAGTAGTGGATTTCAAGAGTCGCCACCCATCTTTCTATGCTTATAAAGATGGTCTAGTTCTGACTGAAAAAGATATTGATGTCGTAACGGCTTTATATGCAGAACAACATGCAGTGGCCTTAGATGATCCATTAATTTCACCAACCTATGGAAAATTGGCAGGTATCGCACCCGCGTATATCGTGACAGCAGGGCATGACGTTTTACATGACGAAGGTGAAATTTATTCGCATAAACTCCGTCAGCAAGGGGTGAAAGTGTTTTATCAAGAATATACCGATCAAACCCATGGCTTTATTAACTTAACCCCGGTTTCGCACCGAGCTAAAAAATACGTGATCGAGATCAGTACGAAGTTCCGTAAATTTTGGGATAAACGTAGCTAATCATTCCTTTATATAAAGTAAACCCAGTGTTTCACGTGAAACACTGGGTTTTTATTTATTGGGTTATTTATCTTGGATTTTTGCAGCAGGAAAAACGAGGCTAAATTCTGGGATATAAAAGCTTTGCAATAATCGTGCTTCAGAAAAATTTGGAAAAATGTCCTGTGTGTTGTGCCATTCTACCTGTTTCAGTTTAGAGAGCCGTCCACGAAACTTCGGTGAAAATTGATAACGCTTACCTTCCCACGCTTGTCTGATTTGCAACATCGCTGCAGGGATATGATGACTATTAATATAGAAAGAACGCTGTGAACGTGATTTTTTTAAACGGATCTGCATTTTGTGTTGTTCAACTTCTATAGTACAGACCACTTCATTGTCATGTTGTTGCCATTCAAACTTTGCCAACTCTTTAGGAATACCCCAGAGTTTTTGACCATGAATGACAGAGATATCTGTCGAAACATAAATCTTAGGAATCGAACTTAACCTTTTCTTACTCCATAAAGGGTGATCTAAAATTAGCAATTCGTCATAAGGGCCCACAGGTGAATCATGGTATCGGACCAATAACACCTGAACCACACGACCTAAAGGCGATGTCGCTAAACGGAACATCTGCGCTTGTTGGATAAAACTCGGAGAGATCCAATAATTCAAAATAAAAGCATCGCCACGCAGTTGCCAAGGCGGTAAATGTGTCAATGCAGTGTCCGACGGTATTATTTGCGTCATCATTGTTCTCGTTTTAATAATGGCAGAATAATTACTTTTTAATCATCAAAGACTAATATACAGTCAATAACAAGTACGAGATCAACCAGAAGAGTTAGCAAATGTTAAAACAGATTTTATTTACCGCAGCACTTGGCTGTGTGAGCTTAAGCAGTTTTGCTGCCAATACTATTGTCGAAATGAAAACCTCTCAAGGCAATATTGAAATTGAGCTATTCAATGACAAGGCACCTATCTCAGCTAAAAACTTTGAAAGCTATGCAAAAGAAAAATTTTATAACGGCACGATCTTTCATCGCGTGATTCCTGGATTTATGGTTCAGGGTGGGGGCATGGATGTCAAAATGCAGGAGAAGCCAACAAAAGCGGCTATTAAGAATGAATCAAGTAATGGCTTGAGCAATAAGCGCGGCACATTGGCAATGGCACGGATGAATCATCCTGATTCAGCAAGTAGTCAGTTCTTTATTAATGTTGCAGACAATGACTTTCTCAATAAAAGTGCAATGAATGCGGGATATGCTGTTTTTGGTAAGGTCACTAAAGGTATGGATATCGTCGATAAAATCGTAAAAGTTCCAACTGCGAACTATGGAATGCATCAGAATGTCCCTGTAAACCCAGTAGTTATACAGAGTGTGGTGATTAAAGCAGCACCTGTAAAAAACTAAGCACACAAAATAGGAAAAATATTTTACATGATATTTGTAATAAATATCATGTATTTATGTGAGTAAAGTGTGTTTTTTGAACCATAATGGTGCATAAAAATAAAACACTCGTGTTCTTTGTGAGTGAAAAGCACTTGCACGTGTAAGAAATTGCCCTATAATGAGCACCATACCGACGAGATAGACGGAAACGAACGAAACGCGAAGCGTTGAGTTGTTAAGTTTATCGAAGTCCAGCTTCTAGCATTGACGAGATGTTAGGAAGATCATTAAGAGATTATGAAGAACAACTTGTGTGGATTTTTACTGATTGATCGATCGAAATTATTTTCATTGATTGATGGTAGAAATTACTCGAAGTTTATTTGAGCAAATTTTTGTCAGTAAT
>NZ_VPAN01000066.1:0-9374 GCF_013419225.1 Acinetobacter sp. YH12097
AAAAAGAGATCCGATTGCATTTGAACAAGCAACACAGCAGATTGAAAAATTACGAGAGCAAGCGGCACGTGGTGAAATTATATTAGGTTATGTTGATGAAACAGGGTTTTCATCTACACCTGATAACCGCTATGCATGGACAAAGATAGGTGATGTTCATGCGGTTGATGCAATAAGATTAAAACGAGTTAATGTCATGGGGTGTTTGCTTTCAACGGGGGAACTGGTGACAAGTTGTTTACAAGAGTCAGTTACAAGCACTTGGTTTTATGCCTATTTAACTGGAATAGCTCAACAAGTAAAACAGACTTATAACCTTCCATTGGTTCTTATTGTTGATAATGCCTCGATTCATAGAAGTAAAAAGATGGCTGATTACAGAGAGCTACTTAAAAGTAACTTTTCGACGAATTTGTATTTTATTCCAGCTTATAGCCCTGAGTTAAATCGAATCGAGATGGTATGGAAGCAGATGAAATATTATTGGCGAGATTTTCAAGTCATGACAGCTGATAAAATAGAGCAATGGGTGGAGAGAGTATCAAACCAATTCGGAAAAGAATACATGTTTACTTTTTAATGACAGCTTACATACTGTTTCTAGAGCACTATTACCATCTTTTGCAATTAATACATCACCTACTAGTGGCTGACAGCCTTGTTTCACTAATCGCTCAAAATCCTCAAGAGAAATTCTTCTTGCAGCACTTAAATCAACACCAAATCTAGTCAAGTCCTTAACTGATGCCATTGGCTTACCGTGATCAACTGATTTAGGACTTTGATGGGCGCCATCTGTAATTTTCGTACAAACTTCATCTAAAGACTTTATTTGCCAACTCACACAACACCCCCAACTTTTTTCGTAATCGCCCAATAACCTCGTGTTCCACCCATACGCTCAAGCCAGCCTGCATCTTTTAAGTTATTCAAATGCTTTTTCACTGCTGACTCATTAATAGCAAGTTGCTCCGCCATAGCACGATAGGAAACTTTCGGATTTTGTTGAATCAAAACTAAAATCTCTTTTTGACGATCTGTCAGCATAGTTTCTTGGATTGAGCTACCTATTGAGCCACCTATTGAGCCACCTAATTGCTCAATCGAAGGACGATAAAATTCCCAATCGACAAAATCACCTTGTGCTTTCAGTTGAGGTTCTGCATTACCTGCTTGTAAGCAAAGATCTTTAATACGGGCAATACCACTGCCCCACTGCTCGATATAACCCAGCTCTTTAAACACACGCGCCAAAACACGGTTACGGATCTCAGAACGACCTTGAGCCAAATCTTCTTCAGTCAGACCATTGGGCAAGCCACCTGGCGATACGATATTCAGAATGTCATCATAAATGCCAACCTTAATATCACGCCCTGCATTGCTATAGTCACGGTGCAGCACTGCATTCACCAAGGCTTCACGAATAGCAGGAATAGGGATCTCATAGCTTTCTGTACGTTGTAACCCTAAAATTTCTGCCCGTAGATGCAGATGATTCTTGATGAATTGCTCTGTTTGCTTCAACTGGCTAAACAAGTCTCCACGGTATTCTTTTTTATCCAAAAACACCGTCATCGTCGTGCCTTTAAAGCGGCTACATTTAATCTCAACCTGCTCATAAAGCCCCAACAAAATGAGTAACCCATGACTTGGGTAATCTTGTCCATTTTGCTGAATGATCAATTTAAGATTACGCATTTTCTGCAAAGACAATTCTTTACCCACCTCAGTGAAGGCTTGCTGTAAAGGCTGTAAATCAATGTTATCTAAACTGTATTGCGGATTCGGCTGCTCATCAAAAGTCTGGTTCAGACGTTGCAATTCAAGTTGCTGGATATACTCAGGCGATGCCACACGATTACTTGCACCCAAACGGATATAGGTTCCCTGTGCCTTGCCTTGCGGCTTGAGATAATAAGGCAATAACGAACCACGGCTGACTTCAATCACCAATAACTCAATGCCTTGGATATTCTCGATATAAATGTAAGGTAGAATATTGGGCGCACACAGCTCATTGATCATTGAAGTGATCTGATCTTGCAGCTCAAAAATATCATCTTGAATACCTACGAGTTGGCGATCATCACTTACACCCACTACCAATTTACCACCACTGGTATTGGCAAAAGCAATCAGGGTCTTTGCGACCTGTTGCCCTTTCGGTAACTGCTCTTTAAATTCAAGGGTTTGACTTTCACCCTTCTGAATTTCTTGCAATAAAGGATGATCAGAACTCATAACCCAAGCCTTTTAGATTCTTTTTAATCTCACTTTCCAAGACCGCACTTTCAGCAAATTGTTCTTTGAGCTGAGCAGTCAAACGCAGCATTTTCTCAGCGAATGGCTCGCCATCATCTTCCTGCTCGACTGCACCCACATAACGTCCTGGAGTCAATACATAGTCGTGCTTTTGTATATCTTTTAACTCAGCAGAGAAGCAGAAACCTTTCTCATCTTGATACGCTTCGCCTTCAAAATTTTCGCCTTGTTGCCAAGCATGTAAAGCATTGGTGATTTTAGCAATATCTGCATCGGTAAAGTCACGCAGTACGCGATCTCTCATATAGCCCAAATTACGGGCATCGATGAACAGAGTCTTGCCTTCACGGTTAGCTTTCTTTTTATCTAAAGACAATCCGTTCTTTTTGTCCTTGGTTAAAAACCAGATACAGGCCGGAATTTGCGTGTTGGTAAACAGTTGTCCCGGTAATGCAACAATGCATTCCACCAGATCGGCTTCGATCAGGTTCTTACGGATTTCACCTTCATTGTTGGTATTGGAACTCATCGAACCATTGGCAAGTAAAAGTGCCATGCTGCCTGTTGGTGACAGATGATGTAGCATGTGTTGCATCCAAGCAAAGTTAGCATTACCTTGCGGTGGCGTGCCATATTTCCACCGTACATCATTTTCTAGAGAAGCATGCCACCAATCCTTAATATTAAAAGGTGGGTTAGCCATAACAAAGTCAGCACGTAAGTCTGGATGCTGATCCTCTAAAAAGCTGTCTGCATTCTTTTTACCAAAATTAAAATCAATTCCACGGATCGCCATGTTCATGGCTGCTAATTTCCATGTGGTCGGGTTGCTTTCCTGTCCATAGATGGAAATATGCTTTTTCTGTTCAGAGGCTTTGTAACGCTTTTCCTGTGCATGTTGTTCAATGAACTTTTCACTCGATACAAAGAATCCGCCTGACCCCATTGCTGGGTCATATACTCGCCCTTTATAAGGCTGTAACATTTCAACAATTAAGGTGACGATGCTTTTAGGTGTGTAGTACTGCCCACCTTGCTTGCCTTCAGCCAAAGCAAACTGTCCTAAAAAGTATTCGTAGACATGCCCGAGAATATCTTTACTGTGCAGACTGAGTTTCTCGCCATTATATTCAGGCTTGGTAAAACTGGTGTCAGAGAAGGTGTTGATCAGATCAAGTAGCTTGTCATTGTCCAGCTGATACTGTCCAATACGATTCAGAATACCCTTAAGCTTTGGATTGGCTTTTTCAATTTCATCAAAGGCATTGTCAATCAGCCAGGATACAGAGCGTAGTTTGACATCTTGCCCTTGTTCATCCTGCCAGATGATAGAGCCAATCGCTTGTGCTGCTGCATTACGGATACTTAACCAACGTGCTGCTTTTGGCACCCAAAATACGTTTTTTTCTTGGTAGTAATCCAGTATTTCTAGTTCGTCAGCAATAGCCTGTTGGTATTCTTCTTCGCTGTCGTACTGATCACGCGGCATGTAATAGATGTTGTGATCGTCTTTTTGTGCAAACAATTCTTTGAGTTCAGATTGCCGTTCATCAAAAGCATCTGATACGTACTTTAAGAAAATCAGTCCTAAAACAATATGCTTGTAGTTAGCGGCATCCAGACTGCTGCGTAATTTATCGGCGGCTTTCCAAAGCTTGTCATCTAAGTCATTTAGAAATTTTTGTTCCAATGAATGCATTTTATTTCCTCAATCCAAGATCAACCGCTTTGGTTTTATACTTAATGTTAAACAATGTTGCTAAGTTAGCATATCTACGACCTATTAAAAGTCATGCACTTAACAAAAAAAATAGAGATTAATAAAGTCCTGTCATTTTAACGGGATAACTATAGCTAAAATAGTACTTTGACAACTCCCACGACTAATACTGTCGTAAAAAAAAGAGCAACCTAGAAAGCTGCTCTTTTCCAACTAATCGATTAGTTGACGGGTCTGACTGATCGCTGTAACCCTTGCTGAATATCCTGCACAAACCCTTCAGGCGAAGTTTGTTGCTCCACCGCCCGGTTCTGTTCGTATTCAGGATAGTATTCTTCCAGCACATCTAGCCCTTCCTCTATATCCGTTTCAAACCGTGCATTGGCAAAACCCTTCCTTGCAGTAAAGTCCAAAGCTTCCTGATAAAACCCCGCCTGCTTGCTCTGTTCATCAATTTGCTTCGCCTGAATAATCGCCTCATTCAGACTAATGCCCTCACGTAAAGTCAGATCCACGTAGTACACCGGTTGCCTATAGCTTTGTGTGGTGCTTTTGCCTCTTAAAGTCAGTTGCAAAGGCAGACAAGACAATAAACCTCCTGAAGCTGCGTGGTAATAACTCAGCCGTGCAGCCAAAGTCCGAATACTGTTAAAGCCTGTAGTTCTAAAGATGAAGGTGCCAAATTCATCTGAGTCATCCAGGTTCACATGTAAACGTCCATAAGGTTTGCAGTTCCCTCCTTGAGCCAATGGACATAAATCTGGCGATGGACAGGGATGTTGCTCTACACCTTGATTAGTTAAACGCTGGCAGGTTTCACCATTGCCGACACAGACCGGACGTCCTGTCTGTCGGTCAAATAAGGTGTATTCAGCGCGTAAGTTCAAATCAGGATCATTAAAGATCATTCTGACGGGAATTGAGCGCAGCTTTTGATTAGGAGTATTGGCTCGAAGCTGATCATCTAATGGATGTTTAACCCAGCCTTCTTTGCTTTGGATCTGGGACGTAATAGTGAACTGGTCATCCTTTTCAGGCAATCGCTTACCATTCTTTTCAACCATACGACCAATACTGATACGCCCCAATACGGGCGGTGTGATGGCTAAACCTTTAATCATGGAAAATATCCTTAAATTTATTTTCTTACAGATCTGCCGCTGCTATGTAAGAGACGTGTTTCAAAGACACTCAATAAATCCAATCAATAGAAATAGATTATTGCTAGCAGACCAGCCGTAGATATGTAAGAAGCATGTTTCGAAATAATTGAATCAACTAAAAATGAATGAATAACGTTGCTAGCAACAAAAGCCGCGACCGTTTGCCCTCTATTCCTAGCGAATGGAGGGCGGGGAGCGGTTTTTGCGCCTCACTAATTGAATGGGCTGAAACAGGCTTAGTCGGTATAGATATTGAATCGACGACTGCCCTGCTTTTGAAGTGGATAAAGCTCAATGAGTTCAGGCTGGTGCTGAAGTAATGCTTTCGTATTCAGACTGATGGAGTCCTTGGCTTTCTTCCAGACCACCGAGCCACGACTGAATGTGGCACGCTCTGCATCCTTCATCATCATTTGGATTTGATGTTTCAGCGCATCAAAGCGTTCTTGCTTATGCTGAATCTCTTCTTTCATTTTAATGAGCTGATCAAACATCAAATTGGCATTTTCATTTTGCGAGAGATCTTCAACGCTCAATGGGATATGCGCTGGATAGAGTTGCAGAATGGCTTTGGCTGCGGATTCACTGGCATCGACTGATGGCGGAGTATCCGTTTCCACACATTCCCAGAAATAACGCTCTGCCTGAATGATGTGTTGAATCACTGATTCAGAACGGCTGACTTTAAAGATCTTGGTTTCATGCCCACAGATCAGGACACAGACATGCGCTGCCTGTTTGCCTGTTACCGCAAGTTGGTGTTGCACCTGACAGAGTACGTATAAAGGCACACCATCTCTCCATAGCCTGGCACCATGTTCACCAGCTGTTTTACACTCTAGGATCTGCACGTCATCACTACCCACGACCGAATAATCTAGATTTGCCAACATAAAGGCTTTGTCTGGATCGGGATGCTGAAGCACGGCATTCACTCGTCTCACTTTATTATTGGTGTGCAGACTGTAGTACTCAGCCACCAATGGCTCTAACTGTTTGCCCCAGTACAACGGTGCAACGCCTGAGCTGTCATCATCAATATTCTGCTGCGCACGTCCAGTTTTGATCATCCATAGTTCCAGCATCGACATGTAGGGATTCAATCCACATGCGGTTGCGGCATCACTACTGCCAATACCTTGCTTACGTACTTCCAGCCATTCCTGGTAATCCATGTTTTTGGTATTGGCTAAACGCTTGGCTGTCGTTGTTCGTTTAGCGACTGTATTGGATTGATTGCTCTCATTCGGAATTGGGAAATGAGTTCGTTGAGGGATATTTATCGGTGCAATCCGATTCATGCTTTAATCCTTATAAATAGTGTGGTCTGTAAAAATTTTCGGCATAAAAAAAGCCACATCTGGAGATGTGGCAAAAGGGGATTTTCACTGGAGAAGGATCATCTACATGACCCTTGACCATTATTGTAATAGCACTAGCTTAAATGAAACTTAAACTACTAAGCGAAGCGCCTGTTCTAGTCCACGCTGCTTTAACGCAGCACCTGCACCAAACCAAGCAGAGTCCAAACGATGATCGGTACTCATGGCACGACGTTCATGATCGGCAAACTCTGTAATACTGCACAGTAAACCGTAGGCGGTATCTTTGGCTGAGCTGAGTTCTGCACCACGCCCCTGACCATTGAACATATCCATGACCTTATTCATGGCACGTCCATTCGGTTCAGGCTTTTCTTTGGCTGGATTTGGAGTAGCCATATTGCGATAGAACTGAATGATGTTCTCCTCCTGATCTGCAACACTCATGCTGGTATTGTTGAACACTGCATCAAAATAGGCAGCCGCTTCGCCTTGAGTGACTTTACGCTGAGTCAGCTGTTTCATCTCATACATGTGTTCATCCCAGGCACGGACTGAGATGCCCAATTGCTGCTTAACTTTGTCAGCATCAAACTTAGTACTGTGTGGCACTTTCACGACACCAGCACTGCTAGTTTGTCCACGTAGGGCAATGGCTAAGGTGTTATTGCATACCACCCGGATATTGGTGAACTGTGCTGTTGTCGCAAGGGTACCATCACAGGCAGTTGCCAGCAGAATATAACCATTACTGACATCCTTACCCTTCAGTGCCGTAGATTGTCCGGTACGGGCCAATGCCCAGAACTTCTTCCCGCCTTTCAGTACACCTGCGGTTTCCAGTTCAAAGCCAGATTGCTCAGTTAGATCCCGGTAGAACTCCAGAATCTCCATCGGCTGAACTTCCTGATACCGCTGACTGACCACTGACAAGGGTGCATGGGTATCTGAACGATACAGTACCCGCTGTTCTTCATACGGCATGATGATGCTCTGCCCGCGTTCATTCTGTGCCAGGTAGCTGACATCGGAAGATTCAATCCTCCAGTCCATGCCTGCCTGTTTTGCCCAAATTTCAATGGGTTGATTCTGTGTCAGTTGATTACCCAAGCCATGCCAGGGGGTATCACCCACATAAGCCATTTGTTCAACTTGATGTACCATATCCATTCTCCTGAACTAGGTTAATCAAAATTGCGTTGGCATTGATGACAGTGGAAGTAACGAACGGGTGTCGCTACTGGCCGAGATGGCTGAATAAAGCTATCAATCAATCCACCAACCACAGCACCTGCAATACCCCCCATCCACGGAGAGATCGGCATCGGCAGGCTTTTGGAAATGCTTGCCCCAATTCCAGCACAGGTCATGGAAGACAGGCTCCCCTGATTGGAGGACTGTTGGTCAATCACACGGCTGACGTTTTCGGAATAACAGTAGGGACATGTAATATTCATAAGATATACCTCTAAAATGAAAAAAGGCTTACCGTCTGATAAGCCTTTGAATGTAGGAAGAAACACTCATTGTTCATGTAGATGATGTGTATCTATGATTTTTTGGAATCGATGTACTCACCAAGATCTTCCGCCGTATTAAATTGAGGCTTTTTAGGCCACCATACTCGCATATATTGGTCAGCTTTCTCAGACATAGCCAGATAACGGATTGCTTCAAAAGCATTATCTACACTCTTGTGGTTACTTCGTTCAATCATTCCAATACCTAATCTACCTTCATATTGATAACGACGCTTATGGGAAGCCTGATTGCAATTGTAAAACTCACCACATCCCTGAGTAATCTTCTCCTTCCACAACCTACCAATCTCTTGCCCATAATAGCTGTCCTTACATTTAGGCGTCCCGTTATAGATCACCAGTAAATGACAATGGTAGCCTCTCGACTTTCCTCCCTGCTCTAAGCGATATGCATATCCAATTTGATCTTTAAAAATCGTATCTTTGTCATGTATCCGTTTAAGCAGTACTCTTATATGTTCAGCAAATTTAGTCACCCCAGGATGAATCTCTGAGGAATAGTGTAGATCTACCCTTACTAAAAGCAATTTACGGTGTCGGCTGAGAATGTTTTTAAAGTACTTTTCGAGTGTATTCCAATTATTCTTTCTCTTGTTTTTAGCACTACCTAAAAATGAATTCTGTTCTTTCCTTAACCCAGTTTGAAATTGTTTAAATACCATGTGGCTTGAAAAAATAGTCTCATCTTCTTTTTTAATAAGCTCAGGTAGAAGATCAAAGTAAGCCCGAATTAAAGGGCTATACATTCTGTTTGGGTCATAAATTAATTTGGCATCATTTCTTAGCTCGCTTAAATCAGATTCGATGTCTTGCCAGCGATACGTTTTCTGAATCACTTTCTTCATCAGGTTTTCAATAGCGAGTAAGGTTTGCGGTTCATTCATCGTTGGTGTCCTATAGTTAATTCCATAGGAGTGACTGATCTGTATTTTTTAACTTTGAAGCAGGTGGATTATTTTCTCTCAATAAAACACCTTCATCATTTGGAGATGATGAAGGTTATTAAGTTGTTTAAGTATTTAATAATATTAAATATATATCCTAGCTATTCTCAAACTGAATAAGCCAGCAAGCGCAAGACTAAAATGAAAATTTCTACTTCTATAGCAAACAGGGAAAATCTTACGAATTACCCTGTATTTATAGGGAAAAGTGAAGCGTAAGTTAAGTATCTTTATTTTTAGATTTTGCTATTGCCTCAGCTGCAATCTGATCAGGATCTGGCTTCACAAAAGCGTAAGCGTCCGCTGAACCCCATGCCTATTTTTTAATTTGAGTTGGATTTCCAGCGATGTGGCAGTAATTCTTCTATTTGGGTCGCTTTATGCGTCGGCAGCCTTTTCAGCACATCACTTAAATAGGC
>NZ_VPAN01000067.1:0-8400 GCF_013419225.1 Acinetobacter sp. YH12097
AATGGGAGTGCATGAGCTGTGGTACAGCTCATGATCGAGATATAAACTCAGCTCTAAACATTCTTGCGCTTGGGCATAAGCGTCTAGCTGTAGGAATCACCCTCTTTTAAGGGGGTGAGGATGTCAATGAGATGAATTTTCAGTCTATAATACGGGGCTCTTATTAAAGCTTGGCTCTAGTCGAGATTTACTCTCTTTTACTTTAATCTCTGGAAACATTGCAATGAATGCGGCCGCTTCACAAGACACTCCTCTCGTTGGAATTATCATGGGTTCTCAATCGGATTGGGCAACGCTAGAAAACACTGCCAATATGCTCAAACAGCTTGGCGTCCCATTTGAAGCGGAAGTAGTATCTGCACACCGAACTCCAGATCGATTATTCGAATATGCCGAAACCGCACGTGATCGTGGTATTCAAGTAATTATTGCCGGTGCTGGCGGCGCAGCACATTTGCCAGGCATGTGTGCAGCCAAGACTGATTTGCCTGTACTCGGCGTACCGGTAAAATCATCAATTTTAAACGGCGTGGATTCATTACTGTCTATCGTGCAAATGCCCGCAGGTATTGCAGTTGGTACTTTGGCGATTGGCCCAGCGGGTGCAACCAATGCAGCGATCATGGCTGCACAAATTTTAGGTTTAACACGTCCTGATATCGCAAAAAATGTTGCAGATTTCCGCGCTGCGCAAACTGATAAAGTGGCGAGTAAAAATATTCCGGGTCAAGCTTAATTAAGGGGCATTTCTCATGGATAAAACCATTGGTATTTTTGGTGGTGGCCAGCTTGGTCGCATGATGGCGCAAGCGGCATTGCCTTTAAACATTCAATGCACTTTCTTTGAAGCGAGTACCGACTGCCCTTCTGCAGCGCTGGGTCCAGTGATTTCGACCCAAGCTGCAAATGGCTTGCAAGATTTCATTCAGAGTGCAGATGTTTTCAGCTTAGAGTTTGAAAATACCCCGTTAGCAGATGTTGATGTGTTGACCAAGAACAAAGCACTGCACCCGCCGCGTCAAGCTTTAGCGATTGCACAACATCGTTTGTCTGAAAAAGCCTTGTTTGATGAGTTGGCTATTCCAGTTGCACCCTATAAGGCCGTGACGTCTTTAGAGAGCTTGGAAGCCGCTGTTGCTGAACTGGGTTTACCCATCGTACTGAAAACATCGCGTGGCGGTTATGACGGTAAAGGTCAATTTGTGCTACGTAGCGCTGAGCAAATGGATCAAGCATGGGCTGAACTGGGCCCTGCTGGTGAATTGATTGCGGAAAGCTTTGTAACCTTCTCACGTGAAGTCTCAATCATTGCGGTGCGTGGTCAAGACGGTGATGTGAAAACATGGCCATTGGCGGAAAACCACCACTACAACGGCATTTTGTCGCATTCGATTGTGCCTGCGCCAAACAGCGCAGACTTACAACCAGTTGCGCAAGACTACATTACTCGCCTGCTCAATCATTTGAATTATGTCGGTGTTTTGACGCTAGAACTGTTTGTGACAGATAAAGGCTTATATGCCAATGAGATGGCGCCACGTGTGCATAACTCGGGGCATTGGTCGATTGAAGGTGCAGTGTGTTCACAGTTTGAAAACCACATTCGTGCTGTAGCAGGTTTGCCTTTGGGTTCGACTGAAGTTGTTCGTCCAACGGTCATGGTGAACATCATTGGCCAACATCCGAAATCTGAAGATGTATTGGCACTGAATGGCGCGCATTTGCATCTGTATAACAAAACAGAGCGTGAAGGCCGCAAAATCGGTCACATCACTTTAATGCCGAATGATACTGCTGAATTAACAGCTTTATGTCGTGCTTTGGCGAAAATTTTGCCGAATCCACTGGCACTTAGCGAAGATATGACCATTTAAACCTGAGTTTGAATGATAAAAAAGCGGTCATGCACATGGCCGCTTTTTTTATCGCTGTAGTTCGGGCATCATTGCGCCTCTTTGCAAAATCACACCGCTTATCGGTGAAACGACAAGAAACTATTGATCATAAAGTGTTCGTTCGTTTATAAATATTCTGCGCGAATCTTCGTATGGTTTTTTCCGTATCAATGGCCTGCGATGTGTGTGAATCAAAATCAAAAATAACCAATGTGTTTTGAATTCAAATTGTGTTTTTAAATTTAAACTATGAATTTGAATTCAAAAAATCCGATACCGAAAACAATGAATTCAAAGTTTATGAATTTAAATTTCAAAAAATGAATTCATTTCGCTGTGTTTAAATTTAAAAAATTTGAATTTAAAAGTTGATCAGACTTATTGGATCTATAAAGAGAGTCTTTTAAGAACTATAATATTTTGATTATTAACAATAAAAATGAATTGTCACGCCATTTTGAATTTGTGGATAACTTTTTCTACACGCAGTTTATTTTTAAATTTAAAAGTTTTGAATTTAAATTTAAACCGCTGTTTGGTTTGTAGTGAATTTAAAACCAGGTTGTGGATAACTGCTTTTGAATTCAAATTTAAAAAATGAATTTAAATAAGTAGAAATTATGAATTTAAATTTACGTTTTGAACCTTTAACTTTTGCTTTGAGCTGCTATTGTTAAAGCAACAATTTAAATTCAAAAAAAGATCAAGGGTATGAAGTATTACTTAGGATTTGTTTTCGGGACTGCTTTTTTGGCAATAACTCAGGCAAATGCCGAGTTGATTATTAATGGTCAGTCTGTCAATGCGTCGAGCATGCCTGCAACAAGCAGCATTTCACCACAAAATAACTTTCAAGGCTGTTTAGCCAATTTGCGCTCGCAAGCGATGAATGCTGGTGTGAATACGTCCACTTATGATCGTTATACACAAAATTTAACACCTGATTATTCTGTGATTGAAAAGCTCAACTATCAGCCTGAGTTTTCCACACCGATCTGGGATTATTTATCTGGTTTAGTTGATGAAGAGCGTGTACAACTGGGTCGGCAGAAATTGGCGCAGCATCGTGATGTATTAAACCGTGTCGCGGCGGCTTATGGTGTGCCTGCTGAAACCGTGGTCGCGGTTTGGGGTGTGGAGAGTAATTTTGGTGATATTGCGGGTAGCTATCCGTTATTACAGTCATTGGGCACTTTAAGTTGTGAAGGACGCCGTCAAAGCTATTTCCGTGGCGAGTTTTTTGCAGCCATGCGGATTTTGCAGCGTGGTGATTTAAATGAATCACAATTGAAAGGTTCGTGGGCAGGTGCATTTGGTCATACCCAATTTATGCCGAGTACCTATGAAGAACTGGCCGTGGATTTTGATGGTGATGGCCGCCGTGATTTGGTGTCGAGTACCACGGATGCGTTGGCATCTACGGCCAACTTCCTGAAAAAGCGTGGTTGGCAAACTGGTCAGCCGTGGGGTTTTGAAGTAAAAATTCCAGAAGGAATGTCGATCAGTGGTGAAAGTCGGCGTAATAAAAAGTCATTAGATAGCTGGATGAATCGTGGTTTGCAGCGTGCCGATGGCACGCCGTTAATTCAAGGTAACCTTTCTGGATCGAGCCAAGCAGGATTAATGGCACCGGCTGGGGCAAGTGGGTCTGTATTCTTGGTGTTAAAAAATTTCGATGCAATCTACAGCTACAATGCGGCAGAGAGTTATGCATTAGCGATTGCGCATTTATCCGATCGCTTGCAAGGCAAGGGTGGCTTTAGTACGACATGGCCAACCGATGATCCTGGGACTTCACGTGCGGAACGACGTGAGATTCAACAATTTTTACTTAACCGTGGCTATGACATTGGTAAAGTGGATGGATTAATTGGAGATAAAACCCGTCAAGCCATTCGACAAGAGCAAAATCGACTGGGTTTAAGCCCAACAGGTCGGGCGGGACAGCAGATTTTACGGGCATTTCGTAATGAGCATGCCAAGGCAATGATGAATTAAGTTTGAGCTATGCTTTTATATAGTAGTCAATCTATATAAAAGCTTGTCTATATAAAAAAGGTCTGCAATTGCAGACCTTTTTTATATGTTTTTGACTCTTAAACCGCAGAGATTGTACCTAAGATACGATAGCCAGCAGCACCCGTCACACTTGGTAAATTTGCACTAAGCTGATTGACAAAGCGCATCGCCAGCCAAGCGAATGCAGTGGCTTCCACCCATGTCGGGCTTAAGCCTAAATCTGCGGTACTTTGCACCGTCCATTCATGTTTACGTAGACGCCAGCGCAATTGCTCTAAAAGGTGAGAATTGTATGCACCACCACCACAGACATAGACTTCACCGGTATCCATGTCAGAACGGTAAATGGCTTTTTTAATGGCACGTGTGGTGAGTTTCATTAAGGTTGCTTGAATGTTTTCTGGCGTATCTTCGAGTTCGTCATATTCGAGATCTCCACGCCAATCGAGAATCTGTTCATCTAACCATTCTAGATTGAAGTCTTCACGACCTGTACTTTTTGGCGGTTCTTTAGAGAAAAACTCATGCGCTTGTAAGCGGTCGAGCAGGCTGCGAATAGGCTGACCATAAGCCGCCCAGTTGCCATTTTCATCATACGGTTGACCAGTATAACGTTCGCACCATGCATCCATTAAAATGTTGGCAGGGCCTGTATCAAAGCCATAGACATTTTCAGGTTTGCCTGCAGGTAACATACTGACATTGGCGATGCCGCCCAAGTTTAAAATCACACGGTGAATGGTGTCATGTTGGAAAAGCGCTTGATGGAACGCAGGAACTAAAGGTGCGCCTTGACCACCCGCAGCCATATCGCGGCGGCGAAAGTCTGAAATCACAGGGATTTTAGTGAGTTCGGTAATAATATTGGGGTCGCCAATTTGCAGGGTAAAACCATGTTCAGGACGGTGGCGAATGGTTTGTCCATGTGAGCCAATCGCCTTGATTTGACTACGATCTAGCTGATTTTTCTCGATCAATTCATTGATGCCATGACCGATCATTTGAGCTAATGCAACGTCTGCCTTACCCATGCGATCAATTTCGTTATCATCAGGCAAGGTGAGGGCCATCAGTTCATCACGAAGGTCTGGGTCAAAGGGAAGTGTGAGCGTCGCATGAATCTCTAAAGGATCAAAAGAAGCAGCAACAATATCGACACCATCCATGCTTGTGCCGGTCATTACCCCAATGTAGATCGCTGTCATGATGATTCTTAAGCCTGCAATGTGCTGAAAAAGTGTTAGTATATCGCACAAATTGTATAACTGATCTATTTGGATTTTGTGATGTCAAATTTCCTGCCGGCTGAAGAACAACTTGCCCTCATCCAACGAGGCACACATGAGATTATTTCTGAAGAAGATCTTCTTAAGAAATTAAAGCAGAATCGCCCATTAAAAATTAAAGCGGGTTTTGACCCGACTGCACCTGATTTACATTTAGGTCATACGGTTCTGATTAATAAATTAAAAGTTTTCCAAGATTTAGGTCATGAAGTTTACTTCCTGATTGGTGACTATACAGCCATGATCGGTGACCCAACGGGTAAGAGTGCTACGCGTCCACCGTTGTCACGTGAAAAAGTTTTAGAAAATGCTAAAACTTATCAAGAACAAGTATTTAAGATATTAGATCCAGCGAAAACTAAAGTTGTGTTTAACTCAGAGTGGTTTGGTCAAAAAACTGCTGCTGACTTGATTCAGTTGGCTTCACAGCAAACTGTGGCACGTATGTTGGAACGTGATGACTTCACTAAACGTTATAACAGCCATCAACCGATTGCGATTCACGAGTTTTTATATCCATTGGTGCAAGGTTATGATTCAGTTGCGCTAGAAGCGGATGTAGAGTTGGGGGGTACAGACCAAACCTTTAACTTGCTGATGGGTCGTACATTACAAAGCCGTTATGACCAAGAGTCTCAAGTGTGCATTACTGTGCCGATTCTTGAAGGTTTAGACGGCGTAAATAAAATGTCTAAATCTTTGGGTAACTATATTGCTGTATTTGATGCACCGGGTGCGATGTACCAAAAAGTGCTGTCAATGCCAGATGATTTGATCGAACGTTACTTTGACTTGTTGAGCTTTAAATCGATTGAAGAAATTCAACAGTTGCTCAAAGAAGTGGCTGAAGGCCGTAATCCACAAGAAGTGAAGAAAATTCTTGCACTTGAATTGGTTGAGCGTTTCCATGGCGCAGAAGCTGCGGCAAATGCACACAAAGGTGCAGGTAACTTGATTACTGAAGGCGAACTTCCAGAAGGTACACCAGAAGTGACTATTTCTCGTGGTGCATTTGGTGGTGAGATTTTCATTACTTCTATTTTGCGTGAAGCGGGTTTGACTAAAAATGCAGCTCAAGCAAAAGATGCAATTGGTCGTGGTGCAGTGAAAGTGGATTGGGAAGTGGTTGATGCAGGTTATGCTGTGTCAGAAAACAAAACTTTGATTATCCAAGCGAGCAAAAAAGCGATCGCAAAAGTAACTTTTACCGACTAATAAATTCTTGAATTTTTAGTTAAGTTATTGAATTAAAAGCAGGCTTCGGCCTGCTTTTTTTTACCAATTAATATATTAATAATATAAATAAGCAAATTCAAAAAAAACCTTATAAAAACAACACTTAAATTTTGCCAAATGTGTTGCATTTCTTGAATTTTATGTATAAGATTTATTCATCTAGAGAGATATATACCATCTAGAGGGTACATAACGATAACTCCACTTTTTATAAGTCTCTTCCCCAAGGGACTCTTTTTTTAGTGAGTTAACAAATAACTATAATAACTACACGATGGATCGACTAAAGATTCAATTCTAAGGGAAAGATTTTGGGAGAGATCTTTCCCTTTTTTATTTGTAAAATTGAGCTATTCCTTTCAAAAATCACATTCATTTCTGTATTAAAGACTTTAATCGCGCCAGAAAAAAAGCCCGATTCAATCGAGCTTTAAAATGTCTTTACTCAGATAGATGTTCATGGAGCTTGGTTTTAGGGCTTAGAGCCAAATTGAATGAAGCTTAATTTAGGTAAAATCCGCTTGACTAAAGTCCCCACTAAAAGTGCGGTAATAATGGTGCCTTCACGTACTCCGATGACTTGATGTAAGACCAGCCAACTACTGATAACCGCAATACTGACCAAGAGGATGTCGCCATAGGTTTTACAGTTGCCAAAATCAAGGCGATAACGAACAGCAATGGCTTGATAGAGACCTTCTGCGGCCAAGAGGACTAGACTGGCTTTGACCACTAAGCTCACACCTAAAGCAGTAATCAGGCAACTTGCCAAGCAAGCTAGGAGTTGAAGTGGGTAACTTTCTATGCTCCAGCCTTGGGTCAGCCACATTAAACCGTCAATAAATGCACCAAACAAAATTCCCACGGGTAATTGCAGCCACTGTATCCATTGAAAGCGTGATTTTAAGATCAGCATTTGCAGCAGGATCATGACGATATGCATTAATACTGTTAATGTGCCGACGGTGAGAGGAAAGATATAGCTAAAGCTATAGGGCACCGAGGAAATAGGGGATGTCCCTAAATTTGAATGTATAGAGAGTACGACACCAAAAGCCAAAAATCCTAATCCGCCTAATAGTAAGAATAAGCGTGGAAAAAACTGTGTTGGCATCCTGCACCTAAAAAATAAAAAGAGTGTACGTAAAACGCAGCCTGCGCTCTATGCGTCTAAAGCCCAAAAATAGTGGCTTTTTATGACTGTGATCGTTAATAGTGATTATTCAAATAAAATAGGCTGTATTTTTATCAGCAAAAATGACTAAGCATGTAATTAAAATGATTTTTGCAAAAACAGGTCTTATGGAACAATGGTCAAAAATCAAAAAAGAGCAACAACATGGCGTATTACAATACCGATAATCATGATGAACAGATTGATCGAATCTTGAGATATTTATTTGATCACCAAACCACACAGTATAAGCGAGCATTATTTTGTGAGGCGCAGCAACAATTACATGATTTGGATATCGCAGCACAGTACCAACTATTTGCATTGGTACGAGAACAACTCCCTCGACGTGCCAAGCTGCTATTTTCTGCCGAGGATTTCCGTGGAAAGCAACAAGTCATCTTGGAAGTCATGCAACATTTAGCATTTGAACGTTAAAAAATGCTTGGAAATATAAAAATGCACGCAAAAAAATGTCTATAAAGCTTGAATAGGTGTGATGACAGAAAAAAATGATGTGCTTTGAGGAAGAAAAGTAGACTAATGATCAATAAATAATCAAAGCTACTTTTATTAGATTTAAAAGCGCTGAAAAAGATTTGCTAGATATAAGAAATTTACTTAATTAAATATCGACTATTTGCTAAAAATTTATAAAAAATGCCTCTGTACACGACAAATTTCATAGGATCCTTGTCCTATCAGGCTTTTTCTTTCTTAAAATTGCTAGCACTTTCTTAAATTCTTCTTTTTTTCCAAAACCAATCAAACGTAGAATAGCCATTTGAAC
>NZ_VPAN01000068.1:0-8008 GCF_013419225.1 Acinetobacter sp. YH12097
TTAATTTGATGGCTTCAGCTTTAAATTCTGTGGTGTAAGTCTTGTGTTTCTTGCTCATGGTAAACTCCTGATGAGTGTGTTTAGTTTACCAAGTTAAAACCTCCTGTTTTTTCAGCACACATCACCCGACAACAAGTAGAGCAATCAGAAATGAAATAGATAAATGGCTTAGAAAAAATTTTAGGCGTTTTGACATATTTTTACTTAAACTTATAATTTTCAGGAACTAAACAGTAGCCAATAATTTTAGGTTGGAATTTAGGTGATAAATGAATACCGAAGTCTTGCTCCACTATACATTCTTGTTTTATATTTGAAATATCTACCATAATAATTATACCTTTTGGAGATAGATCGTTTCTAGCAGCACAAGCGTAACTCAATGCTAATGAGCTTTTTTTAGCGAAGGAGATACTACTTAATTCACCATCAGCTTTTGGTTGAAAACCTTGCTTTTTAATATTTTCAAAATTTACTTCTGCAGTTCCGTGAAAGAGAATATGATTATTAGTTTCAAATTTCTCTGGAAATTGTTGATAATTATTTTCTTCACTCAATGCTTGAAACTTATACTCTTTAATCATAATCTTTTTATTTACTCATTAGTTGCTAAATTTTATCAATAAAAAAGACTGGCGAACCAGTCTTCTTATAAGTGAGCCTATTAATTAGGTTCCAGCTTCTTCACCTGCTGTAATAGTCGCTTGACATGTACCAGGTAAATATTTTTTAGGCGTACCAGCAGCAGTAACAGCTGGTCCACATTTCCATTCACTTACTGGTGTGCCAGGTGTTGCTGCTGCTGCGCCAGCACCTTGAGGAATCATGACAATCTTGGTATTAGAAGCAGTTTTTAAATCTGTAGTATTTGTTGCAGTGGTGACAATAATACCACCTTTTTTTGTTGTTGTAACATCTGCTACATATTTAGTTGGGGTCGTTACTTCGCAGCCCCAATTTCCAGCAGTCGGTAATGAAGAAGTAGTTTGATATACTTCTGATACGTTTGTACGGCAAGCAGAAGCAGCTAAAATTACTTCTGACATTTTTGCTTTAACTGTATAGTCCTGATAAGCAGGAAGTGCTACAGCAGCTAGAATACCGATAATAGCCACCACAATCATAAGTTCGATTCAATCCATAAGTCACTTTATATGGACATGCATCAAACCATTGAATTGTCTTGGTTTACTTCATCCTTCATATTGTCCATATGGACATGCTTTTTGAAAGACAAAATTTTGAGTTTTGTCCATATCAGAAAATGGCTTTTACGCAGTGCGATAGGATGTTTTTTATAAAAGCAGACTGGTCGTGAGATATTTTGAAATTTTAATAAGCTAAAAACCGAATGAAAAAATCCAGACTCATTTATAAGCCAGCTTCTGTATTTCTTCTTTATGCTATGCTGAAGAATCACACGTCTTACAGATGCAAAGGACTACGACGAGTCGCTTCTTCATCGCCAAATTGCATAGGCAAAACTTCTATAGTTTGGCGAGATATTCGTTCGCTTATTTTGAAGTCTTTAAGCCGTTTCATTCTATTGCTCACCCATATATGAAACTTTCCGTATACAACAGCACTTTCAATTTCAAATTGCTTTCATCCCCACACAAGCAACCACCACCAAACCAATATAGTTTTCTGCTCGCTTAGCTGCTAATAATTTAACTTTTCCCAGTACAAGCAATTTTCATATTTACATATCTCAAAACCGATAAAACTGACATTTTTTGTCACTTAATTACATAAATTTACTTTTAAGTTTTTAAGATTTTTAATCTATTAAACAATCTATTGATTTCATAAGAAATAATTGAGTAATATGCATTGGCACACTTTGTGCAAACTATAAATTAGCTTACAAAGCTTATAAATAAATTAACAAAACATTTGTGGAGAATGTTATGCATACAATACAGAAGGGCTTTACGCTCATCGAACTTATGATTGTGGTCGCTATTATCGGTATTCTGGCTGCAGTTGCACTTCCTGCTTATCAAGATTACACAGTAAAAGCACGTACTGCTGAAGTTGTCTTAGCAGCATCTGCTTGTCGTACGAATATATCTGAAGTATTTCAAGGAGCATCAACTTTACCAGCGGGAGGTAATTGGGGTTGTGAAACTACAAACCCTACAAAATATGTAGCATCTGTTACTACTACAGGTAAGGGGGCGATTATTGTTACAGCCGCTACTACAGATGACTTAGGTACTGGTACTGGTAAAAAAATTGCCCTAGTACCTCAAACTAGTTCTGGCGCGATTCCTTCAGCAGGAAACACGGTAGCAGCTTGGAAATGTGGTCCTGTTGATATGCCTAAAAAATATTTACCAGGTACTTGTCAAGCTAATATTACTGATACGGATATTGCTGACCCATCAGCGTAATTTACAATGCTAAAAAAGACTGGTTTGCCAGTCTTTTTTTTTAGAATTAAGATCTATAGGGGTTAAAAATGAACGTTGAAAATATAAATTTTACTGGTAAATATGCAAAAAATGAAAAATTTGGGATTAATGTTGAAGTAGTGGTAACCCAAAGAATAATAATTCAAATTTCTCAAGAAACTTTACAAGATATTGAGCCCGAAAATAGATATGATTCAGCCGAAGAACAATTTAACTCTAACCGCATTAAATTTGAAAAAATTGCAGAAGAAAAAATTCGCAATCTTCCAGATATAATATCGATCAGCAGTGCGGATATTCTGAAATAAAATCTGTATATGAACTAGAGCTATTTTCTATGTCAAAACGTTTAAAGTTTTTCTTTGGTCATCTACTTATTTCATTCTTAGTCGCTTTATTAGTAATTGCACTAGTCTTTTTTATTTGGTATCCATCTCCACTTGCTAGTGCAGTGGGCGTCACCCATATTTTTTTAATGTTGTTGATCATAGATGTGATTCTGGGTCCACTCTTAGGTCTATTGGTATATAAAGAAGGCAAAAAAACACTTAAATTTGACCTAAGCGTAATTATCATTATTCAAATTGCGGCTCTATGTTATGGGATATTTAGTATTGAACAAGGTCGCCCTGCATGGTTAGTATTCCATGCAGATCGTTTCGAGTTAGTCCGAAAAAATGACATCATTTTAGACAATATTGATCAAGCATTGCCTCAATTTCAACAGGTATCATGGGTTGGTCCAAAATTTACTGCAGTAAAATCAGCAGTGAGCGCTCAGCAACATCCAGATGATATCTTTACTGAGGTTCTGGGTGGTGTTTCTCTTGCTCAACAACCAGAACGCTATATAGAACTCACTCAAGTCAAACTACAAATACAACAACACGCATTACAAATCAAAGAATTAGAACAATACAACCCAAAAGCAGAGGTTGAACAAAAATTAACCAAATACTCAAAAGCAGATGCTTGGCTTCCTCTAAAAGCTAATGCGGTAGATATGGTCATTTTAGTCAATAAAGAAACCGCTACTATTATCAAAATTGTCGATTTAAGACCATGGAAATAATTTTAATCTCTATTGCATTTCATCTAAGAATAAAAAATCCACTAAGTTCTGTAACTTAGTGGCTATATAAATCAAACAGTTCGAGCACTTTGCCTCAACTAAAAGTTTTCCAGCAGCAGCGAATTGCACTTTTCCAACAGTTTTTCATAATCCTCTTTAAGTTGCTCATAATCACTTTTCACAGCTTTGGTCTTACTTTTCGCTTGCTCAATCTGTTGTGTAGGTGAAAGAATATTTTGCCCTGCTTCCTGTGCAGCTAGCTCAATTGCCTCAATTAATGCAGCGTGACGGCTCTTCTTAATCGAACCCCGTTTACGCCCAGCTTCAAGTGCCACGGTGTCGTTATTAATGGCAAATCCTTTGGCTAAGATAGTTGGTTTATTGGCTTTTAATCGCTCTAAAGCAGCATAATATTCCTTGAGTGCACTCATTTTTTTAAACCTCGATATTGATGGTTTTAATTTTTTGAATGGTCTTGTTTAAAGCCATAATCTCACTATCCATTTGCCCGTACAGCAAACTGCTTGGTGCTTGTGTATCTCGTGCTCGTTGTAATCGTTGCACTGCTTTTTGCATCTTCTCTGCACTGGCTGCATCAAATACTGCATGAGCGCAACTCAAACAGCTCGTAATCGCAGTAAAAGAAATTTTTTCACAGGAGTCTGGATTAGTACAAGCACCAAAAAGACTAGGCTTATACGCAATTTCCCCTTTTTTCATTCGTTTAATCGTTTCCTCACGGTTTGGAAATACTGTGAGTAGTTGCTCACGGTCTTTTTGCAATTGCAAATAGGTTCCTGCACCGCCTAGCAAACGACTAGAACTGTTAATTACACCGTCCTCAAATTGTATATAAGAATGAACGAGACGTTGATATTCAAGCTCTTGAATAAATTCTTTCTGGCTATCACTAGCTAAAATGTTTGGAGCAAACACCGCATTATCTCGATAATACAAAGTCATTGCTTCGGTTAAATGTTTGTATTGAACCGACAGAGCACCTAACCCAATAATGCGTGAACGGGCACTATACACAGCCAGTGAGCGTCTAAATTGATGGGTACAGATATTCCAGTACTCACCAATTTGACAGTCTTTTTCTTCTCGCCAATTACGAAAACCATCAAATGCCTCTAGTTCAGCTAAATCGCTTTCAGTAATTCTTAATTCATCTCCAAGCGAGGTCGAAATATGGCTTAAATACTGATTAAAATTACTCTCTGTACGAGTTGGAGCACCTGAAAAATTGGAAATAAAATCCGTTTCGTTTTTAATATTTCGATTATTTTTATTTCGATGCTTTTGCGAGTATAGCGTTGGAAATAATGGGTATTCAGCAGGATTAGACATATCATAATGTGGATTGAGTAAAGCATAGATTTCACCAATACTTTTCGCTGCACGTACCCCAAATTGAATATCTTCAAAAGTAATCCAATAGGTGGACTTGTTACCGCCACTATGTAATTTAGAGGTGTAGCCCATAATCACATGTACAAGATGCTCATTGCTTTGAACCGTTTGATAGCAGTCATAAGACAGTTGATTCACTTCATTGTCCCGCATACCTGTAAATAGATGAATCCACAGCTTGGCCATACCTTGAATCAACGTCATATAACGGGTGAGATTGGCATGTTTGCGAATCTGATTATTTTCAAACAGTACCGTTAAACCAAGCAAATCTCGAGCATCCACAAAACTCACTGCATTTTTATAGTCTTTAAATTCGCGGGGCATACGCGCAAAAGCTTTATCTTGCTGAATACGCTGGAACCATTGCAGCAAAGCAGGTGCATTTTGATTAAACTCGTTCAATTTATCCGCTAAAGTATTAATTAAGGCAATATAAAGCCGTGAAGGAACCACTTTGGTTTGTGGGCCTACTTTGTCTGACTGCAACCTGAGTTGACCAGCCAACTTTGCTAAATGCTCAATCGGTTGATATGTACTAAATGCAGGAATGAGCAAGGGGTGTTGCTGTTGAATAGAAAAACAATCCGTTAAAAATGCTTTGACTTGGAGTGCTTTTTGATAGCTCACTCTCATATAAGCATCATTCACTTTTGACATATAAGCAACATCGCCAAATAACTGCTGCAATGTACAGCCATTACGGTAGGCAATGGCAGCAAACTGGCGTAAAACAGTATGCCGCTGCTCAATACTTTTAATAATCGACTTGCCAGATTTTATATAAAGCAAAGCAAAGCTGATTTTTTTCATTTCTGCACGAATTTGGCAGAAGAGAAAATCATCTTCACGGGAGTTTTCAAGCCAACTATTAAAATTCAGGCGACAATGACAGTTCGGTAAATATGGAGAAAGATCCCAGATATTGTCTGAATAAACTGACAATATCTCACCACTCTTTATTCGCGATAATACAAAAGTACTTGGAACAGTCAGCTGATTATTCTGTAGATTGTACTCATCAGGTAAGAACTGCTCAGCAACACCGAGAGCGTATAAATATGAATTAAATGAACTCATGCAACCCACCCCAAATCAATTAGCAATTCAAAATGATTGAGCCAATAGGCATCTAAATCACCACTTTCAACTTCTTCTTGAATCGAAAAAATATGATCACGTAAATTTTCATAAGTATTTGATAAATCATTGAGCACTTCATCAATCCGATGTAGTACAACCCCAAACTGTTGTTCCCACTTGATTAGGTCCGTGGCTTTTTGCTTAACGTAGCCGAGCAGACTTTTTAGTGATAAAAGCTTACGTACATCTTCGGCATCAGCGTGGACTGCATAGTGGTGGCAAAATAGACAATGCTCAAATTGCTGACAGTTAGGTGTAGGAGCTTTTTCAGTAAAACCAAGCGCTTTTTCAGGATGTGGAGCTGCTGTAATACATGCACCAACAGGTAAGGTCTGAACATCAACAGTCTCATCTAACGTTTGCACAGCGATTCTTTCAAGTGTTCGTGTTTTTGCGACCGCAACTTCTCGCAGCTCATTAAAAAATCGAGAAATTTGCTGACTTGCATCTTGAAATGAAGTTCGACTATAGTTTTTCCGTGCGGTCTCGAGTGAGTGACCCATTACTTCAGCTTCAAGCAGTAGATCACCATCACTTAACTCAACATATTGACTGCTTTTATGCTTACGCCACTGTTGCGGCGTAATCCAGACCATTCTTGGGAAAATGCGCTGAAAAAGCTTTTTCATTAATTGTAATCTGCCGTAGCTGACAGGTCCCAACTGTTGAATTTCGTTGCGTAATGGAAAGATGAAATCACATGGTTCATCTTGAATATACCATTCACGAAGTTCCAGAATCTTCCTAAAAACTGGCTCAAATTTCACCCCAAATTCTGGGTATACTGTCTTGCCTCCTGCACGGCTTTTTGTTCCCGAAAACCTTCGCCCTTGGGTACTCGGTAGGATTTCCATCGTATCGAGTTGTAACTGTTGAGCAGTGTCTAAATTTGCCCCAGTTTGTGCGATAAATAATAACATGCCGATGCAAAGACCATAGGAAGCAAGTCTTTCACGCTCTATGTGTCGCTTATTCTCATTACGTTGCTGCAATTTATACAGAGCTTCATTACGATTTTCACGTAAGCGCTTTCTATATTTACTATCCTCAGCAAGATCAAAATCAGCTAGCATTTTGGAAAAAGCTGGAATAACTGGATATTTGGCTAAATAACTCTGCATATCAAACTGGATATGCTGTTTTTCAGTTTGATGATGAAAACCCGAGTAAAAATAGAAGTCTTCTTCATTCACAGATTGAAAATGTGCAGGAAAATCTGCTTCTTGTATCACAATACGATGGATTTCAAGAAAGACATTCAACAAAGTTGCATAAGTTTTTTGATGATCTTCTTCCGCAATTGGCAAAACAGGAACATCATAACGCTGAGACTGTACTTGCATCGCTTGACTAGCAATATCAATTTCATGACAGTCAAATACATATGCGATTAGTTTGGCTGCATTACGCTGATACTGTTTTGCTGTATGTGCAGCCAAGCTTTCTTCTGCAGTATCTGCAAGCAAAGTGCGATCAACTAAATATTTGCTATAACGACGATACGCATCGATCACACTGTCTTTATTCGATAAGTCAAAATTTTTCTTTTGACTATCAATCCAGTCTAAAAAAGTTTTGCTTGTATAATAAAACAATCCTTTTGATAGATCGGATCCGCTCATTTGCAGTAAATAGTCAGTTAAACACTGCAAAAAATAACGTCTTTTTTCATCAAAAGATGCAGATAACTGTTGTTCCGACAAAACCTCGCCAGATACTCTTTTACGGTAAAATAGTGTTCCAATATCTAATGTTTTAAAACCAAAAGAAGCTGTTTTATCTTTACAGACTAGAACAAGTCGCTCATGTTCATTAATCTGTTTATTGATATCAGTTATATGTGATGTGTGCTGAAAAAACAGGAGGTTTTAACTTGGTAAACTAAACACACTCATCAGGAGTTTACCATGAGCAAGAAACACAAGACTTACACCACAGAATTTAAAGCTGAAGCCATCAAATT
>NZ_VPAN01000069.1:0-7480 GCF_013419225.1 Acinetobacter sp. YH12097
TGGAGAAATCTAATCGGTATGTTATACCTGAGAGAAGAGTGAGGAGTTATCCAAGGGTTGTAAAAGGAAAACCTCAAAAATACCCAAGAAAAAGCCAGTCAATCTCTTAACTGACTGGCATTACTCTTCGGAGTGCTTTTTTTTGTGCTATCTTAAATAAAATTGAATATTAAATCGCCAATTTGTGTTTTATAAAATTGACTTATTCTGATGCTAAGCTCAAATCAATTTGAACTTAGCAGCTAAAAATAAGAGGTCTATATATGATGGACAATCAACTTGAACACATTCGTGACATCTGGGTAAATGCATTTTTTACCGGAAATTATACTGTTTTAGCCGAATACGAAGATGAGCACTTTAAGGTGGTTTATGAGCAAGACGGGCGTGTCGAAAGTAATTATGTCCGCTATGAACGTATTGCACATGCAGTGAAAAATGGGGTTTGGAAACCACAAAAACCAGACGTAGAATTTGAAGATTATGAGTTTAATCGTGACCAAACTGAGTGCAAAATTTTAATTGGTTTAGCTGAAACACAGCAGCAAATACAGGAAATCTGGCATTTTGATCAGACCTGGAAAATACAAGAATTACGTTTTTTAAAGGCAAAAAAAGCCCATCCTTCTGCCTTATCTTAAACAATAAAAAATTTAAATTGATGTCGTGAGTGGAGATAAAATGCATCCATCTTATAAATGTGGATAAGTTTTGTGAATTTTCACATTTAATAGTGTTCAACATCAAAGTCATTTATAATTGTGGATAATATCGTTTAAAAATATTTATCCACAAAAAGGTGGTTCGATGTTTTGAATTTCAAAAATAAAAATGAATTTAAAACTAAGATTTGAATTTAAAAGTAGCTTTTGTGGATAACTGTGGCAATGAGTTTGATGTGAAGTGTATTTTTTGAATTCATTTATAAAAGTAGGATAAAAGCTATCGCTGAATTTTTAGATTCTTTCTGAATAGAAATGCCTTAACGATGCAATAACCAGTTGGATATGAACATTCGATTTTTTGAATATTTTTTAGATTTATAGTGTGATTATTATTGTGAAGTATAAATAAAAAATCGCCGTGGAACATTTAAATTTCACGGCGATTGATTTTTGAACTTAAGTTAGCTTTTCTTAATAATGCAAATCTAGGGTTTTGCTTTTTAAATTAAGCCTCAAAACTGCTTTCCATTTCTTCTAATTCCATCATTAATTCAAGCATTTGCTCTTCGACTGATTCGAGTTTGGCTTTTAACTCTGTTTGCTCATTCATCAGTTTGAGTAAGTCATCTTTACGACTGGCTTCATATAAAGCACTGTCTGCTAATAATTCCTCGATTTCGTTTAAGCGTGGCTGAATTTTGCTGATCTGCGCTTCATTTTTTTCAATGTTTTTACGAATCGGGCGGGTCAATTCACGTTGACGTGCAGCTTCTTTACGTTGCGCTTCTTTATCGACTTTGGAAATCGTTGGTTTAGTTTCAACTTGAGATTTGATGGGAGTCGGGGCTTGTTGACTATTTTTCATCATGTCGATCCGCGCTTGACGCAGCCAATCGGCATAAGCCACGAGGTCGCCATCAAATTCGCGACATTTCCCATGATGTACCAACAATAATTCGTCACAAACGCTGGCAATCAATTGACGTTCATGCGAAACCAAAACCACAGCGCCTTCAAAATCTTGTAATGCCATAGTTAGGGCATGACGCATATCAAGGTCTAAATGGTTGGTCGGTTCATCGAGAATTAAAACATTGGGACGTTGCCAAACAATCAAAGCCAAAGCCAATCGTGCTCGTTCACCGCCTGAAAAGCCTTCACTTGGTGTATCCATGCGTTCGCCACTAAAACCAAAGCTGCCTAAAAATGAACGTAATGCAGCTTCACTGATTTTTTTGTCAGCGATTCTAGATAATTGCAACATTGGGCTGGCATTGCCATCTAAAGCATCCATTTGATGCTGCGCAAAATAGCCAATATTCAACAGTTCCGAGGCTTTGCGTGTCCCTTGTAATAAGGGAAGATCACCAACCAAGGATTTAATTAAGGTTGATTTACCAGCACCATTCATTCCCAGTAAACCAATACGACTGTTTGGGGTAATCTGTAAATTCACATTGGTGGCAATCAGTTTGTCACCATAGCCAATGTCGACATGTTCCATTTGTAACAGTGGTGAGCTCATTTTGGTTGGCTCACGGAAACTAAAGGTAAATGGCGTATCGACATGTGCAGCAGAAAGTTCCTGCATGCGTTCTAATTGTTTAATACGACTTTGAGCCTGCTTAGCTTTAGTGGCTTTAGCTTTAAAACGGTCAATAAATTTTTGGAGATGTGCACGGGTTTCAAGTTGTTTTTCATAGGCTTGTTGTTGTTGTGCCAAGCGCTCAGAACGGGTGCGTTCAAAGGTTGAATAGTTGCCGGTGTAAAGCGTCAGCTCTTGATTTTCGATATGTAAAATATGATCAGTCACCGCATCTAAGAAATCACGGTCATGTGAAATCAAGATCAGTGTGCCTTCATAAGCTTTTAACCAATCTTCTAACCACAAAATCGCATCTAAGTCTAAGTGGTTGGTTGGTTCATCGAGTAATAATAGGTCTGAACGGCTCATTAGGGTACGCGCAAGATTTAAACGCATACGCCAACCACCAGAAAAGCTTGAAACATTGAGCTGGGACTGATGTTCAAAGAAACCCAGGCCGGCCATCAATTGTGAGGCTTTGGATGGAGCTGTATAGCCATGGATTTCATCAAATCGGCCATATAAGTGTGCCAACGCTTCATTATCTAATTGTTCTGGATATTCAAGTTTATGTTGTATATCCCAATATTCTTCATCGCCTGATAGAACGAAATCAATAGCTTTCATATCCAGTGCTTTGATTTCTTGTGCCATATGCGCGACGGTCCATACCGCAGGACGAGTTAATGAACCACCATCAGACTCCATTCCACCTAAAAGCGCAGAAAAAAGAGTTGATTTACCCGCACCATTTACACCGGTTAAGCCGATTTTCCAGCCTGGATGCAATTGCATAGATGCTTTTTGAAATAAAACACGCCCACCGCGACGAATGGAAAGTTGGTCTAACTGAATCATGGAACTAACTAAACAAGAAGAATGTGGGGCTATTCTAATGGATGGCTTTGCAAAAGAAAAAACAAAGCATCGCAACCATCTGAAAAAATATGACAGATTCTACGTATTTAGGTATATTGAACGGGCTTTAGTATTAAAAAAATATTTCAAGTTATTGTTTTAAATGGATTAATAAAACATATTGGGAATATAAGAAATGAGAAAAGGAATTTTAATTTTATCGCTTCTTTCAGGTGTGATGTCTGCACAAAGCTATGCTAATCAGAAGGTTTGTGTGTTCGATTTACTTGGAAAGGCGGGGGAATCTTATAAGCTAATGGAAGAGTGGTCTCTGGCCAGTAAGGCATTGGGAGCACAAGTTCAACTGATTTCATATCAAGATGAATCCAAAGTTGATAAAGATTTTAAAGAAGGGAAATGTGACGCATTTTATATGACCTCGATGCGGGCACGTGCGTATAACAAATTTGCCGGTTCGATTGATGCCATTGGCGGTGTACCGAACAATACCATCGCGCAAAAAGCCATCACCTATGTCTTAGATAAGCGGAACAGTAAACGACTGATTACCAATCTAGGCAAAGACAGCTATGAAGTGGCAGGGATTGGGCAAATTGGTTCAGCTTATAGTTTTGTCCGTGATCGCAATATCAATAATTTAGAAAAAGCTGAAGGTAAAAAATTTGCCATTTTGCATTATGACTATGCGCAAAAAGTGATGGTCGACCGTGTCGGCGCGGTGCCAGTCATGTCGGAAATTTCCAATTTTATTCGCAAGTTTAATCAGGCTGAAGTTGAAATTGTGGCTGCCCCGGCTTATGCCTTCAAGCCACTCGAAATTTCAAAAGGCTTAGGTACTACTGGGGCGATGGTGAATTTTCCTGTGGTGAATGTCACGGCAGACTTGATTATTCGTAATAATAAATTCCCAGAAGGTTTTGCAGAGCCTTCTCGGCAATGGTTCGTTAAGCAATTACCAAAAAGTTTTGCCATGGTAAAACGCATGGAAGCTGAAATTCCTGCCAAATATAAGATGAATCTCAGCAAAGATGATCAGTTGAAATATCAGAAAATATTGCGTGAAGGACGGATGGATTTAACCAAACAAGGGATCTATGACTCCACCATGATGACGGTACTAAAAAAAGCCCGTTGTACGATTGAGCGAACCAATTTTGAGTGTTCAGTGGCGGGTGAATAAGCTTTTTTCTGTATTTCTTTGTAAATTTTGATGCAATCGCTGTAAATGTAAAAAGCCATTTTTGCAAATATAAGATGATGATTATATTTATAATTTCACTTTGAATAAAAAGTGATATGCATCACAGAAAAACAGAATATGCCAAAATGACATAAATAAATGGAGTAAATGCTCTATTTTTTTTAATTTAACTTGCTTAATATCGGCGTTGTGTAAGGACACCTCTGAACCATAAAAAGATTTGAAAGGAAAATAGAATGAAAAAAACGCTCCTATCATTGGCTACATTTGCTGCAATTGGCTTTGCTGGTTCAGCTCAGGCAGCAAAAGTAGATATCTGTGTATTTGACTTACTGGGTAAGTCAGGCGAGTCATATCAAATGGCTCAGGAATGGGCGCTTGCAGCAAAAGGCTGGGGTGCTGAAATTAACTTAATTCCGCGTCAAGACGAAGCAGTAGCCGACAATGACTTTAAAGCAGGGAAATGTGACGGCGTATTTATGACGGCGATGCGTGCCCGTCAGTACAATAAATTTGCAGGCTCTATTGATGCGCTGGGTGGCGCACCGAGTAATGCGATTGCGCAACGTGCGATTACCTTTGCATTAGACCAACGTAATGCTGCAAAAATGGTCAGCAATCTAGGTGGTAAGAAATACGAAGTGGCGGGTATTGCCCCATTGGGTTCAGCATTCATCTTTGTCAAAGACAAGAAAATTGACTCAATTGAAAAAGCGGCAGGTAAAAAGTTTGCGGTATTAGGCTATGACGAAGCACAAAAAATCATGGTGCAACGTGTCGGCGCTCAAGCTGTGATTTCAGATGTATCTAACTTTGTGGCGAAGTTTAATAATGGTCAGGTCGATATGGTGGGTGCGCCTGCATATGCCTACAAACCATTAGAGATCTATAAAGGTTTAGGTACCAATGGTGCGATGTTTAACTTCCCAGTTCTACAAGTGACTGCGGACTTTATTATTCGTCCTGATCAGTTCCCAGCTGGCTTTGGTCAAAAATCACGTGATTGGTTTGTGAAACACTTACCGAAGAGTATCGCGATGATTAACCGTCTAGAAGCGGGTATTCCTGCGAAATATAAACTGAACTTAAGTGCAGAAGATAAAACCAAATATCAAAAATTACTGCGTGAAGGTCGTATGGATATGACGAAACGTGGCATTTATGATGCAGGCATGATGTCTGTATTGAAAAAGGCACGTTGTTCTGTCGATAAAGCCAATTTTGAATGTTCACTTGGCGGCGAATAAGCTGATATTTAAAGAAAAAAGTCTGGATTTATCCAGGCTTTTTTTTGCAAATTTACAGGTCATTCTCGCCATTGAGTCAGCAAAATATTCAGGTAATCTAAATTCAAATCGAGGGCTGTGAGTCAATTGAATCGAACTCGGCATGACCCAAAAATCAAAAAATGGTTAAAAACAAAAACAGTAAAAAAACAAGGAAAGTCAGTATGAAACAATGGACAAAGGCATTGAGCGTTGCTGCTGCATTAATGGCGGTGACTGGCGTAGCTCAAGCGAAGCAAGTGGTGTGTGTATTTGATTTGGTGGGTAAAAATGGTGATGTTTTTACCCTGATGAAAGATTATCAATTGGCGGCAAAAAACTGGGGCGCAGACATTGAGCTCCGCGTCGGTCAAAATGAAGCAGTGATTGCGGAAGACTTTAAAGCGGGGAAATGTGATGGGATCAGCGTCACCGGTATGCGTGGCCGCCAATTCAACAATTTTACCGGTTCTTTAGATGCGATTGGTGCAATTCCAGATTTGAAATTGGCCGTAAAAATTATGCAAGGTCTTGCGAGTCCAACGTTTGCTAAAAGCATGGTCAATAGTAAATATGAAGTGGCAGGTGTGATACCTGTTGGTGATGCCTACCTGTTGGTGAATGATCGTAGTATCAATACTGTCGCTAAAGCCGCAGGTAAAAAAATTGCGGTGCTTGATTATGATGAAGCGCAGAAAATTATGGTGCAGCAGGTCGGGGCTCAAGCGGTCAGTGCCGATGTAACCAATTTTGGCGCTAAATTTAACAATGGTCAGGTGGATATTATTGGTGCTCCTGCAGCTGTGTTCAAACCATTAGAATTACACAAAGGTTTAGGCAGCAAAGGCGCAATCGTCAATTATCCAATTTTACAAGTCACGGGAAATATCATTATTCGCCCAGATAAATTCCCAGCAGGTTATGGGCAAAAATCACGTGATTGGGTCAAAACACAATTACCTCGTGCATTCACGATTTTAGGCAAAATGAAGTCAGAAATTCCAGCTAAATATTGGATGGATGTTCCCACTGCAGACAAAGCTGGTTATCAAAAAATGATGCGTGAAGCGCGTATTGATTTGACTAAACGTGGTATCTACGACAAGCGAATGATGAAATTATTATGGCAATTCCGCTGTAAACAAGACCCGAAAAACTTCGAATGCGCATTACAGGAAGAAAACTATAAATAAGTTTTAAATGAATCTTGAGAAAAATACTCTGATTTAACTTTAAACTGTGAAGACTGACCATATATTGAGTATGTTATACTTGAAATATGGTCTTTTCTTTTTAAAGACACCCCAATGACTCAGAGGAATCCATCATGAATGCTCAAGCACTTGTGCTGACTGACAATGCTGCCAATAAAGTACGCCAATTGCGTGACAGTGAAGGTAATCAAGACCTCATGTTACGTGTATATGTGACTGGTGGTGGTTGTTCAGGTTTCTCATATGGATTTAATTTTGCAGAAAGCCAAAACGAAGATGATGCTGAATTTATCAATGAAGACGTGAAAATGTTGGTGGATTCACTTAGCTATCAATATTTAGTTGGTTCAACAGTCGACTATATTGAAGGTCTTGAAGGTTCTCGTTTTGTGGTACAAAACCCGAATGCGACAACCACGTGTGGATGTGGATCTTCATTCTCGATCTAATCACGATGATGAATGTCTTGTCCTGAAATAGATTGACAGTATTCCACTTCAAACCGAGTTAAGCAATTAGCTCGGTTTTAGTTTGCTCATACGTTTGATTCGGGGTGTTCATATTTAAACTTAAATGTGGTCTATAGCAATTATAAATCATAATAGATTCCGCAATTAAGTGATCTAACTCCTTCATGGTTTGACATCGTGTAATTAAAAACTCCTGCTTTA
>NZ_VPAN01000070.1:0-7427 GCF_013419225.1 Acinetobacter sp. YH12097
TGTTCAAATGGCGATTCAGCGTTTAATTGGTTTTGGGAAAAAAGAAGAGTTTAAGGAAATTTTGGCAATTTTAAGAAAGCAGAATCCTGATAGGATAAGGGTTCTGTGAAATTTGTCGTGTACAGAGCTATATCAGTTAAATCTCCCTCTAAACCATAACCTACCTCGAACCGTATTTTACGATCATCTTTTGCAACCAAAAGTAGTAAGCCGTTATCGAGCTTTTCATTGCCAATTTTAAGTTTATTGAATATCTCAAGTGCATATTGATCAATAGCTTTTCCATTGGTCGAGGGAATCATCAAAATTTTAAAGTCGACATGCTTTTGCTGATAAAGCTGCTCGTTTTGCTTTTTTAACTGGGCAATTTCATCGCGGGAAAGCGAGTTGGTTTGATCGACCACATTGCTATTTTTTAGCTCTTCCAATACCGTTGAATTTATCTCGGCATAAATATTTGGCGATATAAAACAACTGAAGAGAATGAGGCAATTCAATAAGAAAAAGCGAAATGGAAAAGGGATAAGCATTTTTATAAATCTTTATAGTTTGTTGTAATTTTAAATAGTAATCAGAATAAGAGCCAAACAGCTTTTGTAATTTGGCTCTTATTTTAAAATGATTATACAGGACGCGCCACATCACCATTCAATGCTTCAGGCAAGGCTAAAACTGTCACATCTAACTCTTCTAAAGCTTCTGGGCGTGCCACAACTAAAGCTACATAACCATTTTCTACAGCCGCGCTATTGACCACTTGTACGCCTTTATTCAGCTGTTCGCCTTGTGCAGGAGCAGTGCCTGTACCTGAAATCGCATGCAACCAAGCTTTCGGTTTGGCTTTAAACCATAAACGTGCAATCACTTCCTGACCCAAATAACAACCTTTGTCATAGTGGACGCCTTCACGCTGATGTAGACGTAACTCTTGAGGTTGGAACACATGTTCAATCGCTTGGTCAATATAGGCCTGACCCGCTTGAATCGCTTGAATTTCCCAAGCTGCAACATCCGTCGGTTCCGAAGCAAATGTCGTTTTATCACCGACTAAACTCGGAAAAACTGCACCAGTTTCTTCAAGTTTCATTTTAGAAAATGCACCAAATTTTTTAATATGTTTGGCAAATTCTTCGGCTTGATCTGCCGTAGTGACAATAGAAAAACTTTCAGCACTGTGTTTGGTGAGCCATAAACCAAAGTGAATACGGCCTTTGAGGTCGCAGATTGCAGTATAACGTGTTGCATTTTCTTCAAGGCGTTCAACATGCAAAGTGACTTGCCCTTGTAGAAATTTTTGTGCATCGACACCGTTGAGAGAAAAAGATGTGAATGCCATAGACGTTGTCATGACCAGCCTCAGTATAAATTTTAGATATCATTAATCATGTTATTTTGCAGCAAGCCGCAGTGTTAGGCAAACAAAAAGCCCATATTGATATGGGCTTTTGTACAGCAGAGATTAGTCTTAGTGATTGTGTGTCGGCATATCGCTTGCAGTCATATCTATAGTGGAATGATGTGAAGGCGGTTCACTATTACAATCATATTGGTCGCCACAAATACGCACGGTTTCCATCATGCCTTGATCTTCATGGTCTAAAATATGGCAGTGCAGCACGAAGTCGCCTTCAAATTTTTCGTACTTGCTGCGTACAAAGATTTTATAGCCCTGTTTAACAAAGAGCGTATCTTTCCAAACGCCTTTCATTCCATGATATTGCGAGTCAATATTTCCCGCACCATCTTTATCTGAGCTGCCGATGGCACTGACATCGACACCATTTTCATTCAATATTTTCACGACTTGGAATGGATTGACATGGATATGGAAGGGATGACTGGCAACATTACTGCTCAACTCCCACTCTTGGGTTTGCCCGATTGGAAGCTTGCGGACATAGCTGTGGTGGGTATGGTCTTCATCGTGGTAGGCGTCACCAAAGCTGATCAAGGTGCCTTCTTCGGCATGACGAATACCAAATTTAAAGCTGCCATCTGTATTGAACAGAATGTCAAAGTTGGTGATTTGCTTCGCCATCGTTTTGAGCATTTCATCGACTTCAGCAGTCATTAAACTCGCATGCGAAATAAAGGCTGATAAATCACCCTGTTCGAGCTGTGCAATCACTTCTGGTGCCAGTTTCAGTTGGGTTGCCTGACTTTTTAAGAAGTTATACGGTGTTTGCTGTGGTAGTTGGGTTGCTTGCACATTGACCCAACCGAGGAGCTGCGTATTGAGTTTTTCTTCCGGTGCGCGACGAAGTAGCGGACTTGATTCAGGCGCATTAATTTCATCTTCTAGATTCAGCTTGGCATCGTATACACAGTATTTATTGGTGGTCGGGAAAGAGAGCATGGCATCAAAACGATAACCCGGTTGAAAAATTTCAACCCCTTGCTTTTGGATTTTCCCCATGGTTAAGCCGTCTTGTGCAAGGGTATACAACGGTAATGTTTTCAGCGTTTTAAACTGTGAAGACATCGACTTACTTTGATATTTTTGACATTCGCTAAGGGTTTGCTCTGCGGTAAAGAGCGCAGAATCAGGCAGTTCTTTGATGGTCAAACCAATGGTGTCACGGATACCGCCATGAATCATACGCCAGCGGTGGTATTGGTTCTGATCCACCTTAATTTCACCAAACATTTTGCCATTGATACTGGTGAAACGATTTTCATCTGCCCATGAGGTCGGTATATCGAGTTTTGAATAATCTTCTAAGCTATAGATACAGGGTGTACCATTCACTTGGCTTAAATTGCTGTCGCAATCTTCATTGTATTGAATCTGCTGGAATAGCATGATTTTTTCATGGTCATACTGCTGGGTTTTTTGATTTTTCCATAAGATGTCCAAATCTCCAGTCTGCTGAATTTGCCCCTGATGAATGACAGGTTTCCGCTCGCCCTCAATAATCAAAGGGCCAGCCATGCCACTTGAGACCTGAATCGCGGTTGAACCATGCACATGCGAGTGATACCAAAATGTTCCCGCAGGATGATTCGGTTCGATCTTAAATTCGTAATGAAAATCTTGCTGAGGTTTTAAGCTCAAAAATACGTTGTCACTATTTCCTTGCGGGCTAACCCAAAGACCATGTGTATGTAAATTTGTGGTGTTAAAACAGTTCCCTTGGTTAATATTGGTCACTGGACTTGGACAGGTCTCCGTCGATTCAACAGGGAGGTGATTGACCAGATGAATTTTTAAATTGTCACCTTGTTTCGCACGAATTTGTGGGCCGACCAACACATCAGAAACACTGCCATCGCTATTTTTCGAGTTCCAGAGTTCAGGTTTAGTCAGATAGCCTCTGACTTGTAATAGGTCATTTTCACCGGTTTCAGGGTCGTATAAGGCTTGGCGTTTATAGGCAATTAGCAGTTCATGCTCACCTTGTGCATTGGCTTTCAAACGGGGTGGATTCGTGACGACAGTCGGTGAGTCTACTTCCTCTTCTTGAATCGTCGAATCCGTTGTCGATTGGTCGTTGTCGCCACAGGCAATGAAGCTGAGACAGCTTAAGAGGCAGCCAGCCCCAATGATGGTTTTAAATTTTGTCATGATCTTTCCCCAAAGCATAATGACGGTAGAACAGTAATCGCAGATTTATTTAGCTAAGGTTTTGTAAATATTGTGATTATTTTGGCGAGTACAGCGAATTACTGTGCTTGTATGTCGTGCTTTTATTATCTGAGAGAGGGGTGATTCGACGCTATCCCTGCAAATAGGGATAAATTGAGAATTAAGATAAAATAAATAATAAAACCGTGTTTTGATTCACATTATGACTTTGAGGCGCAATGAGCTAATAAAATAATTTAATGCCTTGATTATTAAATACTAAAATTGATAAGACTGATTTTTAATCAATTTGGTTGATATTTAGATTAAATATTATGCAGTGCAATTTTCCTTAGACTAAAGAATGAGGCGGATTTGCAGCTATTTTTCAAAAAAAATCACATTTAGAGCGAATATTCCAAAGTTAGTGTAACTAAATATTTCAAAAACCCCTGTTTTTATATTTAACTCTATGAAATATATGAGATTTGGGAAATGGGTTTTCGGCAGTGTAGTATGCCTATCGAACAAAGATGAATTGTCTATGAAAAAGACAACGCAAAAAAATGAAAGACCGAGGGCAGGAACGCTATGAACAACAACTACCGTAAACCGCTGCAAGGCACCCAGCTAGAATACTTCGATGTACGCCAAGCCGTAGAAGATATTCAGCCAGGCGCATACGCAAAACTCCCATATACATCTAAAGTCCTTGCAGAGCAGTTGGTTCGTAAATGCGACCCTGCAATCTTAGAACAGTCTTTAAAAGAACTGATTAACCGTAAACAAGACCACGATTTCCCTTGGTACCCTGCACGTGTGGTGTGCCATGACATCTTAGGTCAAACGGCATTGGTCGACCTTGCAGGCTTGCGTGATGCGATTGCTGACCAAGGTGGCGATCCGTCAAAAGTCAATCCTGTTGTTCCAACGCAGCTCATCGTTGACCATTCTCTTGCTGTAGAGTTTGGTGGTTTTGACCCAGACGCTTTTGAGAAAAACCGCGCGATTGAAGACCGTCGTAACGAAGACCGTTTCCATTTTATTGAATGGACCAAGACAGCATTTGAAAATGTCGATGTGATCCCTGCGGGCAACGGTATCATGCATCAAATCAACTTGGAGAAAATGTCTCCAGTGATTCAAAACCGTGATGGTTTAGCTTTCCCTGATACTTGCGTGGGTACAGACTCACATACGCCGCATACTGATGCATTGGGTGTGATTTCTGTCGGTGTCGGCGGTCTAGAAGCTGAAAACGTCATGCTCGGCCGTGCATCTTGGATGCGTCTGCCAGACATCATTGGTGTAGAACTTGTCGGTCAGCGTCAAGCGGGCATTACCGCAACTGACATCGTGTTAGCACTTACTGAATTCTTGCGTAAAGAACGTGTAGTCGGTGCTTATTTAGAGTTCTTCGGTGAAGGTGCTGACAGCATGTCAGTGGGTGACCGTGCAACGATCTCGAACATGACCCCTGAATATGGCGCAACGGCAGCGATGTTCTACATCGACCAAAACACCATTGATTACCTGACTTTGACAGGCCGTGAAGCGGATCAAGTGAAATTGGTTGAAGGCTATGCCAAAGAAATCGGTCTTTGGGCGTCTGATATGACCGCTGCGGAATACCCGCGTGTACTGCGTTTTGATTTGTCGAAAGTAACCCGTAACATTGCAGGTCCATCGAACCCGCATGCGCGTGTATCGACGGCTGACTTAAAAGCCAAAGGCATTGCAGGAAACTTAGAAGCAGCACGTGCGCAAGAAGCAGAAGGTTTAATGCCAGATGGCGCGGTGATTATTGCTGCCATTACCTCTTGTACCAATACCTCTAACCCCCGTAATACCGTTGCGGCAGGTTTGTTGGCACGTAAAGCAAATGAATTAGGTTTAGTGCGTAAACCTTGGGTGAAATCATCATTTGCACCGGGTTCTAAAGCAGCCGCTTTATACCTAGAAGAAGCAGGTGTACTCGGTGATTTAGAAAAACTCGGCTTTGGTATCGTGGCATATGCATGTACCACGTGTAATGGTATGTCAGGTGCTTTAGATCCAAAAATCCAACAAGAAATTATTGATCGTGATTTGTACGCAACTGCGGTACTTTCAGGTAACCGTAACTTCGATGGTCGTATCCATCCTTATGCAAAACAAGCGTTCTTGGCTTCGCCTCCACTCGTTGTGGCGTATGCCATTGCAGGGACGATTCGTTTTGATATCGAAACCGATTCACTGGGCAATGACAAAGATGGTAATCCAATTTACTTAAAAGACATTTGGCCGTCTGATGCTGAAATTGATGCATTGGTGAAAAAAGCGGTGAAGCCTGAACAGTTTAAGAAAGTGTATATCCCAATGTTTGATCTGGGTGAGCGTGAAAAAGCGGCAAGCCCGTTATACGACTGGCGTCCGCAAAGTACTTATATCCGCCGTCCGCCGTATTGGGAAGGGGCTTTGGCTGCACCGCGTACACTTGCGAATATGCGTCCGCTTGCGATTCTGCCTGACAACATCACCACAGACCATTTATCGCCTTCAAATGCGATCATGATGGATTCGGCTGCGGGTGAGTACCTGCATAAAATGGGCGTGCCTGAAGAAGACTTTAACTCATACGCAACCCACCGTGGTGACCATTTGACTGCACAGCGTGCGACATTTGCCAACCCGAAATTGTTTAATGAAATGGTGGTTCGCTCTGACGGTACGATCAAGCAAGGTTCAAAAGCGCGTGTAGAGCCTGAAGGCGAAGTGATGCGTATGTGGGAAGCAATTGAAACTTACATGAACCGTAAGCAACCGCTGATCATTATTGCAGGTAAGGACTACGGTCAGGGTTCGAGCCGTGACTGGGCTGCCAAAGGTGTGCGCCTTGCAGGTGTAGAAGTGATTGTGGCGGAAGGTTTTGAGCGTATTCACCGTACCAACTTGGTGGGTATGGGCGTGTTACCGCTTGAGTTTAAAGCAGGGACAGACCGTAAAACTTTGAAGCTGGATGGTACTGAGCTTTATAGCGTGATTGGTAATATTGCACCGCGTTCTGACCTGACTTTGGTGGTTGAGCGTTCAACTGCTGATGGTAAAAATGAAATCATTAAAGTGCCTGTGACTTGCCGTTTGGATACCGAAGAAGAAGTGCATGTGTATGAAGCGGGTGGTGTGTTACAACGCTTTGCACAGGATTTCTTGGAAGGGAATGTGGCTTAAGACTTTAAGCTGAAATAATTGATATTGTTTAAAAAAAGCCCTACTTTAGAGTGGGGTTTTTAAATTCGAGGATATGATGAAACCAGAATTGCATGATGAGTTGTTAAAAGCAATTGAGGAGCTAAAACAATTAACCTCAACAATTAGTCTAGAAGCTTTAATAAATTTTATAAGTATGAGACAGTTTGAATTTAATCATGGAAAATCTACAACACTTAGTTCACCCTTTCAACAAGGTACTTACTTATTAGGTTTAGCTGCATCACAGGAAGAACCACCAAATCCTACTGAATTTAATGATCATTTAGATAAAAAAATTAGTAAATTATTAAATCGAATTTTTAGTTTTTATACCCTTAATTATTTTGATGTAGACAAAAATAATGAAAATGATAGACATACTAAGTTAGTGGTAATGTCTGCTTTTATTCACTATTTTTTTACAAGTAAAACATTAAATTCTCATCAGATTAAAGAGTGGATACTCTTTTGGTTCAAAGATTGCTCAACAATTCTGCAAGAAAATTCTCTGTACACGACAAATTTCACAGAACCCTTATCCTATCAGGATTCTGCTTTCTTAAAATTGCCAAAATTTCCTTAAACTCTTCTTTTTTCCCAAAACCAATTAAACGCTGAATCGCCATTTGAA
>NZ_VPAN01000071.1:0-7145 GCF_013419225.1 Acinetobacter sp. YH12097
TTTATACCGATGGAGCTTATGACACCAAGCAATGCCGTCAGGTCATTGCAGATCGGCAAGCGCATGCGGTGATTCCACCTAGAAAAAATGCGAAACCATGGAAAGATACAAAGAGTAGCTCGCTAGAACGAAATGAATTACTTCGAACAGTTAAACGTTTAGGCAGGACACTATGGAAAAAATGGTCAGGCTATCATCGGCGAAGTTTGGTAGAAACCAAGATGCATTGCATTAAATTATTGGGCGATAAACTGAGTGCAAGGAGCTTTCAAAGCCAAGTCAATGAGATTCATACATGTGTGGCAGTCCTCAATAAATTCACTGAATTAGGTCAACCACTTACCCAAGTTATGCCTTAGATTTGGCTCGATTATGGGCGCTTTGCATTTCAAATCTTTGTGCAACAAAGCCCAATTAACATAATACACCTTATACGAAATGCGTTATAATTATCCTTATAATTCAACGCTGTAGTTTCAATTTTCTAGCCCAGTCGTCAATGACTGGGCTTTTTTTATTACTTTTCACGTTCCACGCCTAGTCTTTAATCAATGTTCCACGATTTTGATTAAATAAACTGAATAATTCAATCTGCAGAATTTAAGCGATTATCTTGAATAAGATCACTCAACTTACCTTCAAGCGATTCGATTTTATATTTCAGAGACAAGATTGAATCTTTTAAACGTGAATTTTTAGGTGCATCCGGATTCTTTAATTGATTAAAAACCTCTAATAATTCGCTGTGATGAGTGCTTAACCTTTCAATGTCACTTTCAATAGCCATTCTTGGTGTCCACAGAGCAAGTAAACTTTGCTCATAATCTTTGAGTTCTTGATGACTCATTGCATCTAATTCAGCCTTAGTTCTCATGGTTTAAAATCCGTCTTGCTATGAAGAGCTTTAAAAATCCGTTTTGTTGTTTCCTCTCTTACACTTTTCGGATCTCGTAAGATGCCACTAATCCAGAGGGCAAATGTCGGGTAGTCTGGGAAATTACTGAGGTCTGATAGCTCAGAAAGTTTAGATAAAATAGTGCTGTACTTGTTAATTTGAGCATCAGATAAATTGCAGAACATATCTATAGTTCTTTGATCTCGCTGAGGCGCTATTAATTTTGGCTTAGGTTTTTCTTTCACTATAAATTTAAAGCCAACTACTGAACGCCCTTTTTTTACATTTTCATAAGTGAGTTCAATATCTGTATTAGTTGTAATCTCATTTAATGAAGGCTTCATTACTCGGTCTTTTAAATTACAGAGTTTGTCATAAGATTTGGGCAAACCCAGCTCATTTTTTATATGTTCTAAGGACATTTCAAATTGTCCCATTGCTTGATGCTTTTTAGCTAAATGATAAAGATCGAATGAGTAATCTTTTTTCAAACTTAGTACGATATCTTTTTTATATTTTGTATAAGGGTTTAATTTATCAAACTCTTTTAACATCAGTAGAACGATTTCAGGGAAACGTATAGCTATCCCTCCGTCTTCATAAGTGCAATCAATCACCCAATTCGACAGCACCTTTTTTCCTCTTTCATTGTTATAAGAGAAATTTCTTTTAAGTAGATTCTTGCTGGCTAGTTCTAACTGCGTATATGCGGAATGCGTTTTAATGCCACATTCTCTAGCAAACTCTTCTGCCGTAATCATAATTCGGTCTTTTTCAGTTGCATCAGTGGTTCTAGCAATTGGGCTAGCAAGTATTAACATTCGTTTTTCATCAATGTTCATACTCTTAAAGCATTCTTGAACATTGTTTTGCATAACAACCCAGCTCAGAGGATATGTTTTTTTATTTTCGTCCATATAACTACAACCCCAAAAAACTAACTAACTACATTGGTATTTATGTAGCTTAAACATACATTGTCGTTTATTTTTTGACTACTATTTTTGTAGTTTTTTAACAAAACTACAAACTTTTTCTTGTAGTTTAATGTCCGGTAAAAGTAGTTTCTATGTCCGGTAAAAGTAGTTTTTTAAGTCCATTTTGTCCGGCATTTGTAGTTTAATGTCCGGTAAAAGTAGTTTTTTAAAGTCTGAAAGCATTGCTAGGCGTGGTTTATAGGGGGGTCTAAAAGCTTTTAAAAGCTTTTTAAAAGAATAAAAGGGAATTTATTTCCAAAGTGAGTTATTAAAACTGCCCTTGGTACTCGCTAAAGCTCGTACTCTATTGAAGCTCGTTTCACTCGCTTCGTGGGGGGCAGTTTTTTGCATATATGATCAAGGATTCAAAAAGCAAAACATGAATAATGCATTCGCTATGCTCATGCTTTTTGACGAGCAAAAGCATCAATACTTCGCTCGTAGACACTCGCTAATCACTGTCCCCAGTAATTCAATAAAAAACGGTTTTTCAGAGGGGGAATAAGCAAACTTTCGTTGTGTCGCTCGTAGATACTCGCTAAAAGGCTCTCATTTGCGTTCTAAGCGATTTTATTTTTATCAACTATAGTTTTACTGTATTTCTATCAAAAGTCGCTAAAACCCCCGTTTTTTTGCGCTTAAATGGGATTTCTAAGGCGTGTAGTCATGGTTATTGTCATTTTCTGGCTTTTTAGGCTCATTTCTCTGCTGTTTTTCTTGTTCTTGGCGTCTTACAAATGCCAAATGTTCTTGTTGCTCTCGTTCTTGTGCATAGCGTTGTTCTTGTTGCTCTCGTTCTTTACGTAACTGCTGTTCTCTAGATTCACGATCTTTTCGGTCGTTTTCGAGCTGTATTGCTCTTTTTTGGGAAAACTCTTGCTGCGCTTCGGTCTCAATTTTTTTTGTAAAAGCCGCATGCAATTCTTGGATTTTTAGATCTTCCATTTCTTCTGCATATAGTCGCTTTTGTTTTTCACCATTTTGAGGACTAAAGTATTTATTTCCATAGTTATCTTCTTCAAATATATAACTATTTATGATCTCCAGTCTTTGATCGCGTACATACTCTTGATACTCAGTTTCTCTGCGTGATATTTCAGAAATTTGATGATCTATATTTGAAATTTGATCATTAAGTTTTCGTTGTTTAACAGTGATGTTCGGTTCGTCAAATTTTGCAAAAGACTTTTTAGGCTGGAGCAGCTGATTTTCTTCTGTCCATTTATTTAAATGATCAGAATATCTCTCTTTTTTTTCTATTTCACTAAGACCAGAAATATGCTTTTGGATGTCTAGTTGGGTGTTGTGTTGGTCGATCAGGTCATTTATTTGATTGATCCATTTTGTTTTAAAAAATAAAGGCTCTTTTTTGCGTAGTTCTGATATTGCAGAACTCATCGTGTCTAATTTTGTTGTTAATTTTGATAATTCTTCATTTTGGAATTCATAAAGTTTCTGAGAAGTTTTTTCTGAATACTCAGCTTGAGAGTATTGAAACTGAAGCTCACTTCGTACTTTTTGAACAAGATCCTCAGATACTTTGATGTTTTCATCCAGTGCGATGACCTTTTTGATTTTTAAATTACGTAGCTTAATTTCATCATTTTTCAGACTAATTTCTGTAAATATCCCTCGTCTCCGGAGGTATGTCGCTTGAGGACCTTCGTGCTGAGTTGCTTCTAGGTCACTTTCCTGGTCTTCATAACTTCTGTGATCGACACGTTCATCAAATCCATTTTGTTCCAGGTGATGATTGCATAACTCTGCAAATGATTCTCTCCAGTGGCTTACAGTTTCTGTGCCATTGTCACGACTGAAGTCCCTATATTTTTTTGCTGAAAAGCCACCCTGCTCATTAATACTTCGGGTTGTGAACATGATGTGTGCATGGTAGTTGCGTTCATCACTTCCACTGTCTGTATGAGGTGCATGAATAGCAGCATCAACGATGACACCGTATTTTTTAACGAGGTTTCGGCAAAGTTCATTGAGCATATTTTCACGCTGTTCAGCGTTTAACTCACTGGGAAATGCAATCTCAAACTCTCTTGCAAGTAATGCATCTTTTCTACGTTCAACCTTTTCGACTTCATTCCAAAGTGTTTGGCGCTTGAGTAACTCAGTATTTGTATTTTCAGGTGCATAGATTTTTGTAAATTCGACACCAGTTTTTCTTGTGTAGTCTTGTTCTTTTCCATAAAAATCGCATACCAATTTTTCACTTGAACGATATGCAGCACAAGCAACGGCCGATCGTCCATTACCTCTACTAATCGTTTTAACTGAAAAATGATATATCGCCATTTTGCTTTTGCTCTTTATTTCGATTTATCGAAATTACCAACATGTATATGTTGGTCAGGGGATTACAAAGGGGATTTACCCCTTGTCGCACCATTGGATGAAATCCAATGGCTAAGTGCGCCCTTCGGGAAAACCACGATAGCATGGGCTGTCTTGAATTTCAATTCAAACAGACCTATGCTTGAGGGGGATTCCTTGAGATGGTGATGGTATGAGTATTGAAACTTTAGAGCAAAAAATTGCAAAGCAAGAAGAACGATTAAGACAACTAAAAGCACAAAAACAAGCTATTGCTGCTCGTGAAAAAAAGAAAAATTCTGATCGACAAAGAAAAGATGATACTAGACGTAAAATTCTACTGGGGGCTTGGGTTCTAAACAAACTGAAAAATGATGAATCTTTTAAGGGTCAACTAACCGATTTTGAAAAGTTTTTAAGCACGGAAAGTAAGACTGAAGAAAATAGGCAGAAAGATAAAGATCTTTTTAATGGCGTTATATGGAATAACACCTAAATTTCGCATATGAGATTTTGTATTAAATAAAAAAACAATCCCCTAAAAATAGGGGATCTTGTTAGTAATGGAATCGACATTGAATTATAGAGATTCGTTCATCTGTCACTTCATAAACTAATCTATGCTTTTCATCAATCCTACGACTCCAAAATCCTGAAAGATTAGCTTTTAAAGGTTCTGGTTTTCCTGTTCCTTCAAAAGGTGTTCGCTGACATTCTTTGATTAAGGTATTAATACGCTTAAGTATCTTTTTATCCTGTGTCTGCCAATAGATATATTCATCCCAGGCATTATCAGTCCATTCGACGTTACGATTCGTCATCCTCAATCAACTCTCTGTGTTTTGTTTTCCCTGCACGTAATTGAGCAATTGATTCATTTAAACGACTTGCATTATTTGGAGATGAAAGGAGATATAACGTTTCCATTAAGCTATCGTAATGATCTTGTCCCATTACTACAGCATGGCCACCTTCTTTTCTTGTAATAAAAGCAACGTCTACATCATCAATTACTTTATCTAAAACAGATTTTAAATTGTTACGTGCGTCCGTATATGTAAATACATGCATATATCTATCCCTCATAGGGTAAGCTGCGTCAAAACGCTGCTAGCTAGACTACCTAGGCGGTAGTGATTGAAACTTTACAATCCTAAATGTACAGAATCCTGTACATATTGTCAATTTCGTATAACCGCCATTATGTTAAATAGGCTAAAAATATACTGTAATTTTAGAGTTTTCTTTTGGATATGATATAAAAATGTACAGACCTAACAGTTTAATTTAAAAGTTAAAAATTGAATAAATTAACAAATATTTTTATGGCTTTAGGAGTATACCTTTCAATGGAAACATTTGCCGAACCTGTTTTTTCTAATGATTTATTAGCGAAAGCTGAAAATTGAGATACTTCTGCCCAGTTAGAATTAGCTGAGATTTATCTATATGGCCATGGTGTTGATTCAGATGAAAATCAAGCTGAAATTTAGACCTCTTGCGAAAGTATTATTTTTGACTATTTTAGACTTTGATATTTATTTAAAAATCAACGTTTATCACTGATTAAATTTTGACTAACGCAAGAGGTCTAATGGAGTAGATAATGTTTAATCTAATCGATAAACAATTTGATGAATTAATGAAATCGGCTAAGTTTCAGGCATTAGATGGTATTTGGCTATCAATTAGTCGATTAGATAATGATTTAGAATTTTATGAAATTGTGGATAATAACTTTGATTTAAAAAAAACAATATTTTTCTATATTTTAGAAAAGTTAATGAGAAATGGTGATTTATTACTTGCTAAAAGCGAAAATGATGAAATTTTATATGACATACCTATCTCTGAGCAATTGGAATGGTTCAAACTATCATTCCCTAAATCAGAACGACATGCAGAGGAATTAGGGGTTGTTGATGTCGGAACTTGGCTTGTTGTTTACGATAAAGATTTTTGTCCATTAAGACCTGTTTGGGTCTATACACTTAAAAATGGTGAAAAACATTTAGAGTGGGCATAATGATTAATAAGTTTAATGTTGATCAAATTGACTATATGTTAAATTTTCAAGAAGCGAAGTATCATGATTTAGGATGGTTATGGGGTGCAATTGACAGCTTAGAACGAAATATCGGTTTACCAGTAAGTTTAATAAATAATTTTGCTTTGAAAAAATAATTTTTTTCAATATGTTAGGCTTTGTTGCACAAATCTATCTGTAAAGGCTTTTTCAGCGATATAATTTTCAAATGAAGAAGCCTACACACAAAATCTACCGCATAACCAATTGGCCCGCATATAACCGAGCACTCATGAGTCGCGGAAATATTGCCATTTGGTTTGATCCTGCTACGCAATGGTATGCGCCATCAAAAGGCAAACAAGGGCGAAATCAAACCTACTCCGACGCAGCCATCCAATACTGCTTAATGATTAAATCCTTATTTCGTCTGTCTTTACGTATGGTTACTGGCTTTGTGCAAAGTCTGATTAAACTTTGCGGATTAAATTGGATAGCTCCAGATTACACCACGCTTTGTAGAAGACAAAAACATATTGTATTGCAATCAGCTACCAAAAAAGTAGCGATGGGCTGCATCTACTCATGGACTCTACAGGCATGAAGTTTCTAGGTGAGGGCGAATGGAAACGCAAGAAACATGGACCTGAATATCGTCGCCAATGGCGTAAACTCCATATTGGTATAGATGCCAAAACCCTGCAAATACGAGCAGTTCAGCTTACAACCAATAATGTCAGTGATTCACAGGTGCTTGGTGATTTACTTAATCAGATTCCACAAGATGAGCGGATTGACTCTGTTTATACCGATGGAGCTTATGACACCAAGCAATGCCGTCAGGTCATTGCAGATCGGCAAGCGCATGCGGTGATTCCACCTAGAAAAAATGCGAAACCATGGAAAGATACAAAGAGTAGCTCGC